>JAKAHF010000260.1 GCA_021815245.1 Actinomycetes bacterium | reverse complement strand
TATCTGACGGCCAATCCTGCCCCATCAGGGAGGCGAGGACCTTCTCGCGGACGTCTTTTTCCGCGTTGAAGCCGGAAAGCATGATGATGGGGATATCACGGGTGGGACCGTCGGTCTTGAGGGCGCTGGCGAGAACCATGCCCTCTTCGTCGTAGTCCATCATGACGTCGAGCACCATGAGGTCGGGCCGATCGTTCACGATGCTGGCATACGCTTCTTTGCCGTTGTGGGCGGTCGACACGACGTATCCCCGGCTCTTGAGGAACGCTGTCACCGAATCCACGAGGTCGCGGTCGTCGTCAACGACCAGGATCTTCTTGGCTGCCACGACTCCTCCCTTCTCTGAGTGAGCTCGCGCGGTGGTCTCCCCGGCGTACCGGCCGAGGAACGAGAGCTTCTCCAACTTGGCTGATATGTCGATCGACTCCATGAAGCAACCCGCCGGGCAGTCGATCAGCTTGGGGACGAAATTGAGAAAGCCACGCACTCCCGCCGAAGCGGCTCTGTCGACGACAGCCTGCAGTCCTTCGGGCCGGGCGGTCAGGAGCAGGATGTGTAGCCCCAGTTCGGCGATGCGGGCCTCGAGATCGTCGACGCTGTGGCAACGGCGGCCGTTGAAGACTCGGCCGACTTTGTCGGGGTCGACGTCGAAGGTGGCGGCGATGTGAAACCCGCGCTCCTCGAAGCCCCGGTAGGAGAGAAGGGCACGACCGAGGTGCCCGACGCCGATCAGGCCGACGTCTTGCATGCGGTCGGTGCCGATGATCTCGCTGATGGCCTTGGACGTCTGCTTGACGTCGTAACCGCGGGCCACGCTGCCGAAGCTGCCGAAGGAAGCCAGGTCGCGGCGCAGTTGGGCTGGGGTCACACCCACCAGCGCCGCCAACCTGTGAGAGGGGATGTAGTCGATGTTCTCGTGCGAGAGCTCGTCGAGCGTACGCCGATAAACACTCAAGCGCTCGACGGTGTGCAGGGACACCCGCTGGGGCCTACTGCTTGCCGAGTCAAAGCTCATCTCCGTACACAGCTCCTATTCGCACGTCATCGAACTGTGTGAATTAAATCACAGCTCGCTCTGTCATGTCAATTGGTACGATGTCGTCGTGAGCATAAGTGGCAACAGACGTTCTCCACGGGTTCTCGCTATCGTGCCGGCGCACGACGAAGGTCCCAGGGTCGGGGCTGTTGTGCGCATGCTCGTGGCGCAGGGACTGCCTGTGCTCGTGGTGGATGACGGCTCGGCCGACAATACGGCCGCCGAGGCGCGCGCCGCAGGCGCGCGCGTGCTGTCACTGAGGCCCAACCGCGGCAAAGGCGCCGCGCTCAAAGCCGGCTTCAGAGTCGCACTGGGCCGCGGACTGTCTGATGACCCCGCTGTTCTCGACGCCGGTTCGACCTTGTCGCCGAGCCCCACCTGGGCGTCGGCATCAGACTGGGACGCTATCCTGACGCTCGATGGTGACGGTCAGCACGATCCTGCCGAAGCCCCGGCCTTCATCGAACGCTGGTCCGCCACGGGCGCCGACCTGGTCGTCGGGGCGCGTGACTACCGCGAGATGCCCCCGGTTCGGTGGTTCACCAACAGCGTGAGCCGCGTGTTGTTTTCTTCAGCGCTTGGCCAGCGCGTGCCTGACAACCAATCGGGCTACCGGCTCCGGAGCCTACGAGTGGCTGAGGCCTCGATGGAGAGTCCTGAGCAGGGCTTCGCTTTCGAAGTCGAGGAGATCGCCCTCTGCGCGGGCCGGGGATACACGATCGCCTGGGTGCCCATCCGTACCATCTACGGCACCGAAGTGAGCGACATCAAGCCATGGAGTCACTTGGTGAGCTTCGTGCGGGTCACGAGTCGCGCCCGGCGCGTCATGCAGGCGGAGCGCCGGAGGTCATGGCGCGGTTGAGATCTCTCCCCTGATGGCGTCGGTGGGGTGTGACTTGTTGCCGATGCTGACGTAGGCGTTGCCGTCTCTGATCAGCTGAATCAGGTCGGCCATGGTGCCCCCCTGCAGAGGTCCGATGAGGTCGTCCTCGTTTATCACGCCTTCCTCGAGCAGACCCACCTTGGAGCCTTCTTCACCCTCGCCCGCGACATAGAGCATGTAGACTGCGGCTCCGCTGACGCCGGCTTTGCCTTCATAGATCGCGGCCAATGTGGGGTTGGTGAGAGCCTTGGTGATCTCGAGTCGCCAGGACAGCTCCTTGGTATCGGAGATGTACTCCATTGCGAACGTCGCCGAAGCCTGAGTTGTCACCGCGGGCACCGACTGGTCGCCTGTCAGCTCGGCCGCATAGCTGGCCGACTCGAGCGGCATCGACGTGGTAGAGCTACTGCTTGTGATCGGTGTATTGTCGCCCCCGGATAGAGCGACGATCAGGATCACCACGACGACGATGACGGCCAGAACGCCGACGCCGAGAGCCATACGGCGCCGCTGAATCTGCTCTTGTCTCTTTTGCCGTCGACGGGCTCGTTCCCTCGCCACGGGATCCATCTCGGGTTGCATGCGAATACCTCCGCTGCTCGGAGATCACTTTCAACCAAGATAGGGCTAGTTTACCTGATTGACCCCACCTCGCAGAAGCGCTGCTGTCTCGCTCGCGAGAAGCGGACGGCCGCCCGGCCCAGAGGTGCGGGGGGCCGGGCGGCCTTCGGCGACACGGGGCTCGCCGATGTGAGCGCGGACCGTCTGGGGGGTGGCCCGCATTGCTCGTCGATGCGTGATGCGCCGGCTGCGGAACAGCCTGTAAAAACGTACCAATGCCGGCGTAAGGAGCGCGTAAGATGGTTGTATGTCGTGGCTTTCTGATCTACTCAGCCGCCTCGCCGGCTATGGCCGTGCCGCCGATGCACTGCAGCCGCCGCGTTCCGCGAACGGCGCCTCTTCTTTCCATCTGACCTGGCACTTTCCGTTCGACCGTTCGACACCCGAAGGCTTCGTCGAGGTATCGGTCGTCTTGGAGGTGGTGGTGCCACCGAGCGCGCGCGATCTCCACTTCTGGGCTCTGCAGGTCGATTTCGTGGGGTCGCATGGGACTCTGGGAGGTGCGCACACGGGTCTGCAGTGGAATCCCCGATACGCCCGGCACAAAGCGGTCAACTGGGGTGGATACGCTTCGGCCGAACGAGGAGGTTTCGTGCTGCCGGGCTCCCAGTCGAACCTCGAGGGATTCCGCGATGATCCCAACACCTTGGCCTACGAATGGCAGCCGGGACGGCCCTATCGGCTGCGGGTGTTCCGCTCGCCCGAGCAACCCGGCGCCTGGCGATCAGAGGTGACCGATGTGCTCGCCGGCCATACCGAGACGGTACGCGATCTGTTCCCTCACGACCTACCCGGCGACTCCGAAGCCTATCTTCTCCGTCCGGTCGTCTGGTCGGAGGTCTTCGCGGAGTGCGATGCTCCCTCGGTGACGGTGCGATGGAGCGACCTGCAGGTGATCGACAGGAGGGGCAACCTCGTTCGTCCGACGGGGACGATCGTCAACTACCAGGCTTGGGAAGTCGGTGGGTGCCCGAACACGACCGCCGACATCGACGGCCGGGGCGGGCTGCTGCAGATCACCAACACCGCGCGACGGGTGAAGCAGGGAGCGATGCTCGACCTCTCCGAGGTGTGAGTGACCAAGGAGCCCTCGGAGGAGCGTGACCGCACCGGTGACCCTCCGGGTCTTGGCACGCTACTCGCCTGCCGCTATCGACGGCGGTAGAATCTCCGACCCGCCCTGAACCAGGTGCACCCTGCCTGAACGCCTACCACCTCCGATAGGAGAGCCACCTCCGATAGGAGAGCCAACTCCGCCAGGAGACTCATGTGGTCGCCCCAGGGACCCTTCGCGCTCCTCGGCCGCGCTCAGATACTCGAGAAGCTCCCGCGGATCCATGGGCCGGCCCACGTAGTAGCCCTGGGCGTTGTCGCAACGCAGTTCGCGCAGGAGTCGCCACTGCTCACTGTGCTCCACGCCTTCACCCGTGACACGAAGTCCCAGAGTGTGCGACAGGGCGATGAGCGAGCGCACGATCTCGAGCCCCGTGCTTTTCGGCGAGATACGCGAGATGAACGAGCGATCGATCTTGACCTCTTTCACCGGAAAACTCGTGAGGTGCTGCAGCGACGAGGTGCCCGAACCGAAGTCGTCGAGCGACAGGTCGACACCCATAGCGCGCAGCTCACGCATAGCCTCGCCCGAAGCGTGCGGATCGCGCGTAAGGGCCTTCTCGGTGATCTCGAAGGTCAAGCAGTCGCTCGAGATGCGCCATTCGGCGAGACGCCTGAGCACCGCGGCTACGAAGTCCGGCTCGGTCAGCTGCCGGGGCGAGATGTTGAGGCACACCCTGAGGTCGGCAGCCGGAGAACCCGACGACTGCCACTCACTTATCTGCTTGCAGACCTCGCTCAGCGCGATGTCGCCCAGCTCCACCATGAGGCCGACGTTCTCGGCCATGCCGATGAAGTCCTGGGGCAAGACGATGCCACGTTCCGGATGCTGCCAGCGCAGCAAGGCCTCGACGGAGTGGACTCTGCCGGTGTTCAGGTCGGCTATAGGCTGGTAGCTCATGGAGAAGTTGCGTTGGCGGACCGCGATACGGAGATCGGTCTCAGCACGCAGGGTGCGCGTGACCGAGTCGTGCATCTCTTCGTCGAAGATGCGGTGACAGCCCCTACCCGCTTCCTTCGCCTGATACATGGCGGTGTCGGCGGCCCGCAACAGTTCTTC
>JAKAHF010000259.1 GCA_021815245.1 Actinomycetes bacterium | reverse complement strand
ATCTCAGGGCGGCCTCGGCGTCGCAGCCGGCGGCAACATCAACCCCAACGGGGTCAGCATGTTCGAGCCCATCGGCGGCACCGCTCCCATGTGGACCGGCAAGAACGCCATCAACCCGTTGGCCGCCATCGGCGCCGCGCAGATGATGATGGAGCACCTGGGCGAGAAAGAGGCGGCTGCTCTCATCGAGAAGGGCATCGCCTTCGCCGTCACCAAGATGAAGTCCATGGTCGCGAACGAGATGGGCATGGGCACCGACGCCGTCGGCGACCTGATCGCGGAGTACGTCGCCAGCGCCTAGGACGTTTTCGGTATGGTGACGGTGCTCGCAGCCTGAGTAGCACCTGTCGGCGCCCGCTCGCGGCGTGCAAAGCACGTCACGAGCGGGCGTCCGTCGTTTGGAGCTTGGCGCACCGGCCGAGGGGCCGGAGAGTCGGCGACGATCGGGGAGGTTCTACTGTGAAGACCGGGAGACCGGTGGCGCCGAAGGGCGCGCTCCAGAGTGTCGAAGATCACGTGGCCGCACTGCTCCGTCGTCGAGCGAGCCGCAGTGTGAACATCCTGCAGGACGCGGCACCTCGGAGCGTTGCAGAGAGGGCGGCCGATGGTTTCGCCCGCGCTCGTCGACATCGAGAACAGGCTCAATGGCCGGCCGGCGAGCGACAGGGCGCCGACCCCCATCCGGGCGCTTTGTAGCGGGCAGGGCAGGGAGGTATGCTGAAAGAGCCGTAGTCGTCTGTCCTCGCAACACGGCTGCAAAGGAGGCCACATGGGAGTCATAGTCGTAGGCGTTGACGGGTCCGATGGTGCCGCCATCGCCTTGGACTTCGCCGTGAAAGAAGCCGCGCTTCGCGGGTCGGGACTTCGCCTTGTGAGTGCTTGGGAGATTCCGGCGTCGGTGCTTGCCAGTGTGGTGGCCGGCAAAGAGTTCTACGAGGAGTTCCGCGAGACCGCCATCCGGGTCGCCCGCGAGGCGGCCGATTTCGTGAGCGAGCAGCATCCAGAGGTGCAACACGAGGAGATCGTTGTCGAAGGACAGGCCGGCAAGGTGCTGCTGGAGCACTCGGCCGATGCTGAGCTACTGGTCGTGGGCCGGCGCGGGCACGGGTCGTTCAGAGAGATGTTGCTCGGTTCGATCAGCCGCCAGGTCGTCGTTCATGCGAAATGTCCGCTGGTGATCGTGCCCTCTCCTCTGCTGAAACAGAATCACTGAGCACGCGTGATCGATCGCACGACCACCGTGCTGGTCGTCGATTCGACGGCCGACCTACCCGAAGCGCTGGCCCGGGACCCGAATGTGGCCATCATCCCGCTCGCCGTTTTCTTTGGTGACGAGGCCTTTCTCGATTGGGTGGAGCTCAAGCCCGAGCAGTTCTACGAGAAGCTCGAGTCACACCCCACGCTGCCGAAGACTTCGCAGCCCGCTCCGGGCGCGTTCCTCGAACTTTACCGGCGGCTGCGCGAGCGCTACGAGTATGTGTACTCGGTGCACTTGAGCGCCGCGTTCAGCGGCACCTGCGAAAGCGCTCGCGTCATCGCAGAACAAGTGCCGGGCGTGACGGTGGTCGACTCACGTCTGGCCACGGGCGGGTTCGCCCTGCTCGTCGACCGCCTCGTCGAGAGGATCGACCGGGGCGTCGCGAAGGAGGAGTTCGACGCGTACATCGACTATTTCCACGCTCACAACACCTTCTTGTTCGTGCCGACGACGCTCGACTACCTCTACCGGGGTGGCCGCATCGGCCGGGCCTCGCATCTGGTGGGCACGCTGCTCAACATCAAACCGGTGCTCATGATCGAGGGCGGCGTCGCCGACGTCTTCAAGAAGGCCCGGGGTCTTCGCCAAGCCTTGCTGCTCATGCGTGACGGATTGCTGGAGCGCACCCACGCCGGATCGGACATCTACGCCAACCTGTCGCACGGTCTCAACCTGCCGGTCATGGAAGAATTGCGCGATCTGATCACCGCTATCGACGATAGGCGCATCCATCTGCGGCCTCCCAGCATCGTGGGTTCGGTCATCGGCACCTACAGCGGACCCAAGGCTGTCGGCATCGGTTTCATCGAAGAATAGCCGCACAATCGCACAGTTTCTTCATCGCATCCCTTGAGTTGAGGGGCCGTTTTGCCGATGACCACAATTGGTGGTGTCTGGTGGGATACCGACCCGTTTCTACCAGGGGTTCTGAGGAGGCTGAGCGCAGCGATGACAGAGGATCAGGGGCAAACGCTGCTCGACGAGCGCAAAGATCTCGAAGAGATCGTGCGCATGACACAAGCGTCGCTCGACGGCGCACGGGAGCAGATCTTCTGGCTCTCTCCCGACGGACAGTTCGTATTCGCCAACAACTGCATGTGTGCCGACCTCGGCTACACGCGCGAAGAACTCCTCGCCATGAACATCAGCATGGTCGAACCCAACCTGCCCGGACCCTGGAGAGAAGGGTTCGAGAAGGTGAGGCGAGAGGGCGCGCTAACGTACGAGACCGTGCACGTTCGCAAGGACGGCACGCGCATGCCGGTAGAGGTCAATGTCATCTACCAGGAGCTCGACGGCAACGGATATAACATCGCTTTCGCCAGGGACATCTCCGAACGCAAGCAACTCGAGAAGAAGTACCGGCTGACGCAGTACTCGGTAGAGCACGCCGCGGGCCAGGTTTTCTGGATCGGCAAGGACGGGGGGCTCACCCACGTGAGCGCCTCGACCTGCGAGCGCCTCGGCTATGTCCGCGAAGAGATGCTCTCCATGAGTATTTACGACATCGAGCCCGACTGCCCGCGTCCCTGGCTCGTACAGTGGGAGAACCTCAAGCAGCGCGGCACCAGCACCTACGAGACCAACCACGTGCGCAAGGACGGCGTCTCCATTCCTGTGGAGGTGAGCGCCAGCTTCGTCGACTACGAAGGCAGTGAGTCGATCTTCGTCTTCGCACGCGACATCAGCGAGCGCAAGAGGTTGGAAGAGTCGCTGCTTCTCACCGAAGCGTCGGTGAACAAGGCGGGTGACATGGTGTTCTGGATAGGAGAGGACTCCAGGGTGCTCTTCGTCAGCGACACCACGTGCCGCCAACTCGGTTGGTCGCGCGAGCAACTCCACGGCATGACCATCTACGACATCGACCCCGGGGCACCCCGGCCGTGGGCATCGCACTGGGAGGAGCTGAAGGAGCGGGGCTCTCTCACGTTCGAGACCACCTATGCGACCAGAGATGGCCGCTCGGTGCCCGTGGAGATCACTGCCAGCTACGTGGAGTTCAACGGCAAAGGCTACGACATGGCCTTTGCGCGCGAGATCAGCGAGCGCAAGAAGCTGGAGAGGAAGTATCGCCTAACCCAGTACTCGGTAGACAACTCGCCCAACCAGATCTTCTGGGTGCGGCCTGACGGCATGCTGACCTACGCCAGCGAGTCGACCTGCAGGGCGCTCGGTTACGCCCGTGAGGAGATCCTTTCGCTCAGCATCGAAGAGATCGACCCGACGGCGGGGGCCAAGTGGAGCGAGCATTGGATGACGCTTCGCAGCCGGGGCCAGCTGCACTTCGAGACAGTGCACTACACCCGTGACGGCGTGGGCATCCCGGTCGACGTCAACGCCGCTCATGTCGAGTACGAGGGTCAGGAGTACAGCTTCGTCTCGGCGATGGACATCAGCGAGCGCAAGGAGTCGGAGGCCCAGTTCAGGGACGAAGCACTCCGGCGTCGCATACTCGTCGAGGGGTCGAGCGACGGCATCGTCGTGGTCAACGATTATGGCGAAGTGTGCGAGGCGAACGAGACGTACGCCCGCATGCTCGGCTACACGCTCGACGAGGTGCACCAGTTGCACATCTGGGACTGGGATGCCTATCACACGAAGGAACAGCTGCTGGACATGCTGCAGACCGACAATGCCGGCGGCCAGCATTTCGAGACCCATCATCGGCGCAAGGACGGCAGCCTGATAGCCGTTGAGATCAGCTCCAACACCGCGACCATCGGCGGCCAGAAGATGTCGTTCTGTGTTTGCCGCGATATCTCCGACCGCAAAAGCCTGGAGGAGTCGCTGCTGCTGACGCAGTTCTCGGTCGACAACTCCGCCTCACAGATCTTCTGGGTCGGCGAGGACTCGAGACTGGTCGCCGTCAACGAATCGATGTGCCGCCAGCTTGGCTACACCCGTGACGAGATGCTCAAGCTCACCATCTACGATATCGACCCCACGGCCCCCCAGCCCTGGTCGGAATTCTGGCAGAGGCTGCGCCGTGAGCAGGGTCAGAGGACCTTCGAGACGGTGCACGCCACCAAAGACGGCAGCCTGATCCCCGTCGAAGTCACGACCAACTACATAGAGCACGACGGCCGGGGCTACAACTCCGTGTTCGCGACCGACATATCCAAACGCAAGATGATGGAAGAGCATCTCAGGCTGACGCAGCTCTCCATCGACCGGGCTCGCGACCAGATCTTCTGGATCACGCCGCAGGGCCGGTTCGTCTACGCGAGCGACTCGACCTGCCAACAGCTCGGCTACACGCGCGAGGAACTCGAGCGACTGACGATCTTCGACATCGATCCTTCCCTGCCCCAAGACTGGCGCACCGTGTGGGGTGAGTTGAAGCGTCACGGCGCCCTCGTGCATGAGGCCATCCACGTCACCAAGGACGGTGAGGAGATCCCCGTCGAGGTGAGGGCCAACTACGTAGAACACGACGGCGAGGAATACAACTTCGTGTTCGCCAGCGACATCCGCGACCGCAAGCGCATGGAAGAGCAGCTCCGTCTCACGCAGC
>JAKAHF010000258.1 GCA_021815245.1 Actinomycetes bacterium | reverse complement strand
CCGCCGATGCCTTCGGGGTGCCGGCGCCGGTATGGCGTTCGCTTGCGCCTACGGAGCGCCTCACTGCCTTCGCGGAGCTCACGGCCGCCCAAGCTACCGAGGCCGCGCAGCGCCGGGGCAGCGAGGCGCAGGCCCTCTACCGCAACGCACGGGCTCTCGGCGCGACGGTGCGGCAACAACTTGCCATTCGCAACCCCGAGGAGGCCATGGAGGCCCTGACCGTCCTCTACCGCTCCATAGGCATCGCCGTGACAGGGTGCCCGGCGGGAGTCGCCACATCGCCGGGCGTTGTGGCCGAGATCGAAGTCACGCGTTGTTTCTTCGCCCCCTACTATTCCGAGCCCGTCTGCCTCGTGATGGCCGCCATGGATGCCGGGGTCGTCGACGGCCTATTCGGCGGCGCTTCGCTCGAGTTCTCACACCGCCTCACCTCAGGGAGCCCCTGCTGCAGGGCATCCATCAGACTCGTCGAGGCGCGGTCATGAAGCGCGCCATCGTCGTAGGAACGGGAGCGGGCGGCGCCACCGCCGCCCGCGCGCTCGCCGGCCATATGGACGTCACCGTGCTCGAGGCGGGCGCGGAGTTCCGGAGGTTCCAGGGCGGTCTTGACTTCATCGAACGCCTCCGAGCCTCCCGGCTCATGGTCGATCCCCGGATGATCCGTCTGCTCTTTCCCGCCATGCGCGTCGACATGGTCTCCGACGGCATGGCCCTGGTGCGCGGCATCGCCACCGGCGGCACGACCACCCTCGCGACCGCCAACGCCCTGCGCTGTGACGAAGAGCTTCTGCGCCGAGGCATCGACCTGACCGCCGAGTTCCGTTCACTGGAGGAGGAGCTACCCATCTCGACCGCGCATCAGCGGCGCTGGCAACCCGTGACCCGGCAGCTGTTCGCGACCTGCGAGCAGTTGGGCCTGCAACCCGCTCTGACACCCAAGCTGGCCGACTACTCTCGTTGTGGCCGGTGCGGACGCTGCGTGCTCGGCTGCCCGAGCGGCGCCAAGTGGGATAGTCGCCGCTTCCTCGACCAAGCCGTCGAACGGGGCGCCGGCCTTCTCACCGGGGCGAAGGTCGAGCGGGTCGTCGTGCGCGACAAGGGCCCCGGTCGGGCCACGGGCGTTGTGGTGCGGTCGGGTGGACGGCGGCGCTTCATGGAGGCAGACTTGGTGGTGCTCGCGGCGGGCGGCCTCGGCACGGGAGCCATACTCGCCCGGTCGGGCATCGAGACCCAAGACCATCTCTTTGTCGACCCGGTCTTGTGCGTCGCCGCCCGGGTGGAACGCACCTATGCCGACGAGGAAGTCCCCATGCCCTTCTATGTCGAGGGCGACGGCTACATGATCTCGCCCTACTTCGACTATCTCAGCTTCTTCTTCAACCGGGCATGGCGGACCTCGCGGCACGACGTGGTCAGTCTAATGATCAAGCTGGCCGATAGCGAGCAGGGCAGTGTCGGCGAACGGCGCGTGAAGAAGAGTCTGTCGGCGAGAGACCGCGACCGCCTCGCCGAAGCCAAGGCGAAGTGTGTCGACATGCTCACCGGCTTCGGAGTTGACCGCGGCGACATCTTCCTCGGCAGCCTCAACGCCGGTCATCCCGGAGGCACGTTGCCCCTCACCGGTGTCGAACGGAGTTCCCTACACGCCGATCACCTGCCCGAGAACCTCTATGTCGCCGACGCCTCGCTGCTGCCGACGGCCCTGGGCCGGCCCCCGATACTCACCATCATGGCGCTCGCCCAGCGCATCGGCACGATCTGCGCCGAACGGTTCTCCTAGGAGGCCGCGGGCTGCTGAAAAGCGACCCGGCCCTACTGAGCCAAACGCTCCGGCGCGCGTCCTCGGTCCGGCTCGACAAGCCGAAGCCCCACGGCCAGCCACAGCACGAGACTGAGCACCGAGAGGCCCACGATCAGGGCGCCGAGCAGCTGCACGCGGCCCCAGAGATCGAGCGAGATGATGACCATCCCCATGCTGGCTATGGTCATGAACAGGGCGCCCATGACTCCCGAGACCGATCCGGCGTCACCCTCATGCTGCGACAGCATCAGGTAGAAGGCCGGAGGCCGTGAACAGCTGAAGGCGATCGGCAGGGGCAAGAAGCTGAGAATGAAGGTCCAGGGACCACGGTCGCCGATGAGAAGGAGCAGCACACCGCTGACGGCGCACACTACGAAGCACCCGGTGACGATGCTGTTGCGACCCGCAAGCCGCGAGATCCAAACGTAGAGTTGCGCTCCCGCCGCCGCACCAAAAGCGAAGATGGCGAAGAAGAGGCTGTACCACTGACTCGACACTCCGAACGTCGTCTGATAGATGTACGACGACCCTGAGATGAACGCCATCATGGCGATGCCGAGCAACGCGAAGTTCACGATCATGAAGAGAAAGGCGCGGTTTCTGGCGACCGCTACCAGGCGACCGAGCGAAGCCAGGGGATTTCCGGTCAGCTTTTGCCCGACCGTGTCCTGATAGATGACGGTGCCTGCCAGCACCAGAACACCGAGGATGGCCTGCGCGACGAACGCTCCGCGCCACGAGGTGAACCGCAGTATCAGCGCGCCGATCACGGGAGCAACGGCTGGGGATAGCACCGTCATCGACTGGACCACGGCCAGAATGACCTCCCGCCTTCTGCCCTGGTAGACATCCTTGACGATGGCGGTCGCGATCGCTGCGGCGGCGCCCGTGCCCAAGGCCTGCAGAATGCGGAACACCACAAGGGCGTACACGTTGGGCGCGATCGCACAGAGCACGCCTGAGATCGTGTAGCAGGTCAGCCCGACGAAGAGCACCGGCCGGCGGCCGTAGCGGTCGCTGAGCGGCCCCCAGATGAGCATCGAGATCGCATACACGATGAAGAAGAGGATGAGGGTAAGGTTTGTCAGATACTCGGCGACTCCGAAGGATTCCGTGATCGCCGGCAGGGCCGGGAGGTAGAGATCGGTGGAGAGCGCCGGAAACGCGGTCAGCGCGGCGAGGAAGGTGACGAGTCCTCTATCCCCCAGATACTTCTGCTGTATCGATGACTGTTCTTGCATGCGGTGGTGAAGGTAACACAGGCGGCGACAGCAGCGACCACGCGCCCGCTGTGCGGCGGGCGGCGACTCAGAGACGGCGGTCGCCGAAAGCGGCCACCCGCAACGCCGTGAAGAGCTCGGCGAACCTCGCCGGTGTGAAGTGGGCGTTCAAACCGCTCGTGTTCGGCAGTACCCAGATCTGTGACGTACCAATGGTCCTCTCTTGCGGGCCCACTGCTACCTTGGGCCGCTCGTACGCGGTGGAGTACGCACCGATGCCCACGAAGACGGTCCAGCGCGGCGCAAACCGCAACACCCTCTGCTCGAGGATGTGCCGCCCCCGGAGCAGCTCATCGGTTGTGAGTTCCGAAGCCGCGGCAGTCGTGCGCGCCACCAGGTTGGTGATGCCCAGTCCCCATTTCGGCAGCGTGGTGTCCTCGTCTGGCCTGAGAAGGCGGGACGTGAAACCCGCCTCGTACAATGCCGGCCAGAAGCGGTTGCCCGGGCGCGCGAAATGATGGCCCACCGCACCGGAGTAGAGCCCGGGATTGATGCCGACGAAGAGCACGACGAGCCCCGGGGCGATGACGTCGGGGATGGTGGTGCCGACCGCGGCCTGGAGTTCCGCCTTTGTGGGCTTCTTCATACGGTCAGGCCTCTCCCGGCGCGCCTTCGGCGCCCTTCTTGCGCCCCGGACCCACCAGTGAGGCCATACGTGGTCACCGAGGCTAGCACGATCCGCTGTGTGGAACGTTCCATGGCTCTCAGGGTAGCAGGCGGATTCGCGCCGCGCTCCGCATGGGCGACGAGCGGCGGCTACTCGGCCGGCAGATACTTGTCGAACACGGCCTTGAGCTCCATGAGGAACTCGGAAGCCTCGCTGCGCGTGATCGACTCCTTCTGCGTCCATCCACCTTCGGGGACGAGCGCGAAACCCGTCACGATCGCGGCCAACTCTCCCTGGTCGAGCGACGAGATGCGTTTGCGCATATCGAGCGCTTGCTCCTCGCCGATGCCCATGCCGGTCTGGAGCGCCGTCGAAGGAAGCAGGCGGACGATCATCCGAGCCGCCCAGGCCTCGGCGTCGCGGGCGACGATCGGCTTGCCCGAGCTGAAGGCGATCTCTTCGTCTTCAGCCGGCCAGTCGAGAACGATCCTCTGCTGATAGGCATCGATGGCGAGGTTGCGCATGCGCGGGTTGAGATCGAAGTAGAAGGCGTCGGGCACCTCTCTGCTTCCTACCGGGATGCGTTGAACGCGATCGAGCCACACGAGGAACTCACCGCGGGTCACAAGCCGCGCCGGCGCGAACGAGACTTCACCCGCCGCGGTGGGAATGAGTTGCACGATGCCGGCGCGAACGATGTCGACGATGTACTCCTCGCGAGGGTCACCGGTCGCGTCGCTGATGCGGGCGCCGGCCCCCGGGTTCGGATCCTTGGCCTCGGGAAGAGAGATCGTCGTCTCCGATCCCAGCGAGGCTCCCACCGCGTGCATGGTCACCCAGCCACCGAACAGCCACAGCCACATTCCGACGACGAGTCCCACGAGTAGTACCGTCACGGGAACACGCAGCCGTCTGACCCGGTGCTTGTTCCGGCGGGGAGGTTTCAGCCTGGCAGGCTTGGCCGCATGGGACTCCGCCTCACCCGTGCCGAATGCGTATCCCAGAATGGCGCGGCTCCAGGACTGCAGAAAATCGCGATTGGGTTCCGCAGAGCGCTTGCGCGCGAAGTCGGATAGCACAGACGTCCCGGAGCTGTCA
>JAKAHF010000257.1 GCA_021815245.1 Actinomycetes bacterium | reverse complement strand
GCCGCGACGCGGCAGGAGGATCGCACCGAATACGGACACGAGGTCAGTTCGGCCGACGTCGACGTGAAGTCGTCTCGTGGCGGTCGGACTGTCGATTTCTAGCACGGAAAGGGGAGCCGATGTCGGTCAACTTCGCACTGGTGCCGATCGCCCTCGCTCTGAGAGTGATCATGGGCAAGGAGCGCTTTCAAAAGTTCGTGGAGTCGTTGCAGCTCAAGATCCCGACCACGTTCACCGACGCGGGTGACATGACCGCGACCGTCCGGGCCGCGGGCTATGACGCCGACCGCTGGGGGGGATCATACAAGACCCATGTCGACAGCAAGCTCTGGTTCTTCTGGGAGTTGGTCGACGGCCGGTGGACCGCCGTCTTCGGCTCGGCCGACTCGCGGCAGGCGATCTTCGCCTTCATACAAGACGTCGAGGCTAAGGCCGGCCGGCAGGTCTTCGAGTGGGCCGAACCGGGACAGGCTCCACGTGTGCTGCCGTCGCAGACGTTTCCCACCAACTTCCGCGACCCCGAGTTGCTGCGCGCCACTCTGCGGGAGTATGGGTTGACCGAGGTATTCTCGCGCGACGGTCACATGGCCTGGCGCATGGACGGCATCACCCTCAACTTCAAGCAGGACCTCGATCAACCGTTCATGCTCGAGATCCGTGACGTGACCGACATGCGCCAGATCTATCCACGGCTCAATGCCATCAACGACGCCTACGGCCGCCAGGTGCAGACGCAGGCCTACACCAACCTCAAGAACCGCATCCGCGATCGCGGCCTCATGATCCTCTCAGAAGAGAGGACCCCCGACGAAGCGATAGTGCTCACGCTCAGCGTCAACTAGGACTGGGAGCGGACATGATCGACACACAACAACTGCGCAACATCTGCAAGAAGTACGCCGGTCAGCAGAGCTACTTCTCGGGCGACATACCGTTGAACAAACTGCAGAATGCCAAGCAATCGCTCAAGATATCGGGCCGGGAGGATATCTTCGCTCTCATCGACTGCACCGTCTTCGGTTCCGCGAAGGACTCCATCGCCATCGCCGCCACCGGCATCTACGCCAAGAACATCGGTCAACCGACTCCCACCTACATATCGTGGGATGAGCTTCGTGACCTCACTATCATCAACGCCAAGCGCAAGATCCAAGCCGTCGACCTCACCTTCAGCAACGGCAAGACCATCAGCGGCGTGGGTTCCTCGATGGGGCACGATCTGGGGATACTTCAGCTCGTGACCGATCTCATCGACGCGGCGAGCGTGCCCGACGAGCCCCTTGAGTGGTTCGTTGTGACAAACGGGCAGCAGCACGGCCCGCTCACGCAGACGGCGGTGATGCGAATGGCGGCCGACAAGACGATCCTCGAGAGCACGCCGGTGTGGCGCGACGGCATGAGCGGCTGGACGTCTCTTCGCGATGTGCCCGCGCTCAATCCGGTTCCCCAGGCGCCGGCGCCGCCGCCGTTCGTCGCGCCCCCGCCGGCGCCGCCGCCGCTTCCCGGAGCGGCCGAGCCCAATGCCTGGGTGCAGGCCCAGGGCGCTCTTCACCAGACGCCCGCGGGGCAACAGACGGTGGCGGCCCACACCACCAGGCAAGGAGCCCCGCTGGTCGACATCAACAGCGCCGAGGTGAACGCGCTGCTCACCCTGCCTTGGATGACGCTGGGCAGCGCCCAGGCGATCGAGAGCGAGCGCCGCAACCGGCTCGGATTCACGAAGGTCGAAGAGGTAGGCCGCTTTCTCGGCCTTCAGCCGCACCAAGTCGAGGGCCTTCGGCCCCTGGTCTGCTTCTCGGCGTTCTCGGTACGCGGCGGGGTGTCGCCGACAGGCAAGCGACTGATCGATTTCTGACGCATACGGGCGAGGTGACGAGGCTATGAGCAAGACCATACAGGTTGTGATCGCTCCCGATGGGCAGGTGAGGGTCGACGTGCGCGGCGTGAAGGGCAAGTCGTGTGTGAACTACATGCGGCTCCTCGAAGAGGTGCTCGACGCCGAGACCGTCGAGTCGGCCTACACGCCGGAGTATGACGAAGAGGAACTCCTCGTGCTCGACCAAGGCGAGAGGCAGCAGCTCGGGCCTCTCGGCCTTTAGGTCGGCCTGCGCGTGGCGCCATGAGATTGAGAGTCCACCGCTTTCTCGCCCGCACGCAGGTGGAGGGTCCGGGTGAACGGGCCTGCATCTGGGTGCAGGGCTGCCCATTGCGGTGCCCCGGCTGCGCCGTTCCGGCGGCCTGGTCACGGCGGGGCGGTGAGGTGGTCGGCGTCGACGAACTCGCCCAACGGATCTTGGACGGTCCGGTCGTCGAGGGGGTGACCTTCGTGGGAGGCGAGCCATTCGCCCAGGCCGCGTCTCTGGCCGCGTTGGGAACGAGGCTCCGTGGCGAAGGCCTCTCGGTGGTGACCTTCACCGGCTACACGCTCGAGGAGCTGCAGAACGACCCTTCGAATGGCGTGGCCGAGCTTCTCGAGGTGACCGACCTGCTGATCGACGGCCCCTACCGGCGAGACCTGGCCGATCTCAGCCGTCCCTGGGTCGGCTCGTCCAACCAGCGTTACCACTTCCTGTCTGACCGCTACCGCCATCTCGAGCCGGCGCTGCCCCATATCCCCAATCGCATAGAGATGCGGCTCCAAGCCAACGGAGCGGTGTTCGTGACCGGCATGGGAGATTTCGATGCCGCGCGCCGGCTGCTCGAGGTCGGGTAGGCCCGTCCGCCTCGCCGGGCATCCGCCCAGATACCTACGCGGGCTGCTCGGCCACTTCGCGGGCGACGCGTCTGCCGTGCATCAAGTGGTAGATGACGAGCGACGCCGCCGTCACGCCGGCCATCACCCAGTACATCCCGCGGTAGCCTGTGAGGGGGATGAGGAGCCCGCAAAGCAGGGGACCGAGGCCCAACCCGGTGTCGCCGAAAATGTAGAACGTCGAGGTCGCTTGACCCATGCGGTGCAGCGGCGTGACCTTGATCATGAGCGCCCGCCCGCACGCCTGGATGGTGCCGAATCCGAACGCCAGCACCACCGCGGCCAGAAGCAGCACGGCCGAGTGGTTCGCCACGGCGAGAATGGCCAGACCGATGGTGAAGACCACGATCGCCACGTACATGACCGAGTTCTCGCCTTTCGCGTCGAACCGGCGTCCGACGATCGGCCTCGTGAAGAAGACGACGACGGCGTAGAAGATGAAGAACACGTCGGCGGCTCGCGTCAGCGATATCTCCTGTGAATAGAGGGCCAGGAATCCCGATACGCTCGAGTAGCAGAAGTACGAGAGCATGATCGCGAGTCCGACCGGCACCGCCCGGGGCTCGATGTAGTTGCTGATCTTGAAGCCCTTGGTCTCGGCCACCTGCTCGGCGGTCAGCCGCAGGTCGGGCACGCGCAACAAGGGGAGCATCAGCAGCGCGAGCGCCGCGAGCACCGAGCACGTGGCGATGATGGCGGTGTAGCCGCCGTGGCGCAGCAGCATCAGCCCGACGAAGGGCCCGATGGCGGTGGAAAGCGTCTGCCCGAGCGTGAAGTAGCCGATGCCTTCTCCGTAACGTTCGCGGGGGACGACTCCGGCCACGATGGTGCCGGTCGCGAGGGCGGCTGTGCCGTGAGCGGCCCCGTGGAGGAACCGTATGACGAGAAGCAACGTGTTGCTGTTCGCCAAGAAGTAGGCGAGTGTCAGCGCGAGACTGAGGATGACTCCCACGTAGAGCACACGGGTCTGACCGAAATGGTGGATTCGCTTGCCGAGAACCGGCCGGGTGACGAACGCGCCGATGACGAAGATGCTCGCCGACAGACCCGCCACGGCCGGCGAGGCGCCAAAGCGGTCTGTGGCGATCTTCGACATGACGATCGTGAGCAGCAGGAAGATGATGGCGTTGATCAGGTTGATCGCCGAGATGACGATGAAGCCCTTGGTCCAGAGGCTCTGCTTGGGGGGTGCCGCCGAGGAGCCTTCGCCGCCCTCGCCGTTTGTGCCGCCCTGGCCTCTGTTGTCGCCCACGTTCTCGGTCCTCGATCGCAATGCTTGCTCGGGGGCCGGCCGGCCCTCTCGGCGATTCTACACCGCACGACGTGCCGCGAATGCCTTTCCAGAGTCGCCGTCTGCGGGCGGGGCCGCAAATGTTGTAGGAAAAGTGTCTTCAGACCGTACTGCACGCGCTAGATAACGGTATTATGGCGCTTGGTGTTTGTGGTGCCACACTAGGCCAACGCGCAGTAGTAGGAGATCCATGCCGCGCATGAAGAGACGGGGCTATTCGGCGCTTGTCGTCATCACGACCGCTCTGGCGGTCGTGCTCCTACTGGCGGCCGCCCCGGCGCTCGCCGCGGGCCTCTTCCCCGATGTCGGCACCAACAACCCGTTCGTGAGCGCGATCGACGATCTCGCCACCCGAGGCATCATCGGTGGCTACACCAACGGAGACTTCGGGCCGAACGATCCGGTGATACGGCAGCAGTTCGCCAAGATGATCGTCAAGACCCTCGATCTGCCGGTCACCGGCGCCGAGGTCAGCCCCTTCGTCGATGTGACCGAATCCATCGGCAGCGATCCGCTCTACCCGTCGAAATACGTCGCCGTGTGTGCCGCCCATGGCGTCACGACGGGCATAACGCCCACCACGTTCGCTCCCTATCAGACAATCACCCACCAGCAGCTCATCTCGATGGTGGTCCGCGCCGCGGCGCTGTCGTCGCCTCCGGCGTCGTTCACCCCGAACTTCGCTCCCGGGCAGTTCTCGATCAACGACCACTACCTGAACGCCCGCAAAGCCGCGTATGCCGGACTGCT
>JAKAHF010000256.1 GCA_021815245.1 Actinomycetes bacterium | reverse complement strand
AACGTCAACAAGTTCCTGCAAGACCGTTGCGACCAGCTGGGCGAGGATGGCACCGTCGACGAGCTGATCGACATGCTGAAAGAGATTCCCGAGTACCGCCAGGCGGTCGTTGATGGCAACGGCCCGACGATATTCGAGGGCGGTTCGAAGCGACGCACCGGCAAGATCATGGTCGACATGACCGGCGGGACGTCAGGCCCGGTGGACTCCATCCGCAAGCTTGCCTCGGCCGGGGTCGGCACCATCGTGGGGATGCACATGGGCGAAGAGCATCGCAAGAAGGCCAAAGAAGAGCGGCTCAACGTGGTTGTGGCAGGTCATGTCTCCTCCGACTCCCTCGGCATGAACCTTGTCATCGATCAGTATGAGCGGCGCGGCGTAGAGGTCGTGGCTTGCTCGGGCTACACACGGGTGAGCAGAGCGTAGGGAGCTTCGCTGATTCGGCGCGATCGCGGCGGGGCACCGGGTGTAGGTAGAAGCGCTACTCCGGTGGTGTTTCGGGTCCGCTACTGACCACGAGACCGATGGCGCTGCCTCGGGGCGAAAGGGAGCCGGGCGCCGAGTCCTGCGAGAGGACCGTGCCTGGGGGCGAGTCGTCGGTGATGATCGTCTCATCGGAGAGCAGGCCGGCCTCGTCGAGTAGCCCCCGCGCTGTGGTTATGTCGGTGCCGACGAGCGCGGGCACGGTAGCCAGAGCTTCGCCGGTGGAGACGGCTACTCTCACGGACGTGCCCTGCAGGAGGAGAGAGCCTGCTTCCGGGTTTTGAGTGACGATGGTTCCGGGGGGCGCGGACGACGACCGGTCGTCTACCGACTCGAGCACGAAATGGGCTTCTGTCAGGACGACCTCCGCCTCCTCCACAGACAGGCCGTGGAGGTCGGGCACGGGGACTTCTTGCGCGCTGTGCAGCGTACACTGCTCGGTGGGCTGTTCGCCCGAACGGAAGCGCATACTCACCTTGGTGGGACAGAAGTCGGTGGCCAGTTGGTGTGATTCGCGGCACACCTCCAGGGTGATCCAACCGTCGGTCGAAGCCAGGTCGAAATCGGACGCGGGGATGTCGGCAAGGGCGGCTTGCATGAACGCGGCCCAGATCTGCGCGGGCAACGACCCGCCCGTGACCTTCTCGCCGTGCACGTCGGTCATGGGTTTGCGCTCCGAGGGATAGCCGACCCAGACGGCGGTGACGATGTCGGGCGTGTAGCCCACGAACCAGGCGTCGCAGTAGTCGGTGGTCGTGCCGGTCTTGCCGGCCGCGGGCCTGCCGATGTCGGCGGCTTTGCCCGTGCCTGAGGTGATGACTTGCTCGAGGCAGGAAGTGGCAAGAGAAGCGACGTCGGCGTCGAGGATGCGGGTTCGACTGAGTGTGCATTCATCGACGATCGTGCCGTCGGCGTCGGTGACACGCACGATGGTGATCGGGAACCCGGCGTCGGTGGCATCGAAGACGGGCTGCGCTTCGAGACGCTCCCCACCGGTGGCGAGCGTGGCGTAGGCCATGGCCATCTCCATGGCACTGACGCCGGTCGTCAGGCCGCCCAGCGCGATGGCCGGATTCGGATCGTCTCCGAGCGAGGTCCGGATGCCCATATCGTACGCAGTCTGCGCGACGGCGTCGGCACCAAGGTCCATTATCAGACGGGCGTACACGCCGTTCGACGATGTGGCCGTCGCCTGCATGAGTGTCAGCATGCCCGAGTCTGTGGAAGAGACATCCCATGGACCAGCCGGTAGCTCGACGGTCAGGGGGCCCGATTCGTAGGTCGCGTCAGGGCTTATGCCTTGTTCAAGGGCTGTGACGAGCACGAACGGCTTGAAGGCGGACCCCGGTTGGCGGCGACCTTGCGTCGCGAGGTTGAACTGCAGCTTCGAGAAGTCCGAGCCACCTACCATCGCTAGTAGTTTGCCCGTGTGTACGTCGATGCTCACGAGTGCGGCCGAAGGATCTCCCGGCTTATCGAGTATGCCGGCGATGATGTCTTCGGCGGCGGTCTGGAGCGCGAGGTCCACGCTCAGGTAGACGCGCAGGCCTCCTCCAAGCACGCGCGACGAGCCATAGCGAGAGACCAATTGCTCGCGCACGAGTTCGACCCAGTAGGGCACCTTGGTGTCGTCCTTTGCGCTACTGTCGGCGAGTTCCAGCGGAGCGGCCAGCGCATCGTGGAGTTCGTCGCTCGTGATGTACCCCTGCTGGTACATCTTGTTGAGGCAGACGTCGCGCCGAGCCAAAGCCGGCTCGGGGTTGCGTCTGGGAGCGAAGGCCGAAGGAGCTTGCGGAAGCCCCGCGAGGAGTGCCGCTTCCGGAAGCGAGAGTTCCGATGCGTGCACACCGAAGTAGGTTTCGGCGGCCGCCTCGATGCCGTAGGCTCCCTCACCGAAGTAGATGATATTGAGGTACTCGTCGAGGATCTTCTGTTTCGACCATCGCTTCTCGAGCTGGTATGCGAGAGCCGCCTCACGAAGCTTGCGGTCGACGCTCTTCTCGTCGGTCAAGAAGGCGTTCTTGATGAGCTGCTGAGTGATGGTCGAACCGCCTTGCACGATCTCGCCGTGCGTGACGTTCGTCCACGCTGCACGCAGGATCGCCCAGAAATCGACGCCGCTGTGCTCGTAGAAGCGCTCGTCTTCGAGGGCCACCACAGCGTCGCGCATCAACTGGGGCATCTGCTCCGAAGAAAGCACCTCGCGATTCTCCAGCCCATGGAGCTCGGCAAGTAGCACCGGCTGATCGGAATCGTCATAGATGCGCGTGGTCTGATCGGTGGCGATGTTCTCGGCCAGCTGGAGGGTGGGAAGCGTGCGGGCGATGGCGACGTAGAAGCCCGCCACCAGAGAGAGTACGGCGACAAGCAGCACGAGGATCGCGAAGAGCGTCGCGCGAAGCACACGCCTGCCCCAGTGGCGTGGCCCTCTCGGAGTGACTGCATACGAATCCGGGGTCATCGTGGCGACATGTTACACCAGGCCGCTCCCTGCCATGGTATTCTCCCGGCCGGGAGGTGGGCCGACAATGGATGCCGTGAAAGTGCCTGAAGAGATCCCTGCCGAGGTTCGGGAGGAGTACGAAGAGCTGCTTCTTGGCAGCGTCGATGTTCTGCCCGAAGGAGAGTTGCTCAAGCAGCTGGCCAGGGCGAGGGCCGAAGGCAGGCCGCTCCGCGTGAAACTCGGCGTCGACCCGACCACGCCCGACCTTCACCTTGGGCATACCGTGGTCATCCGCAAACTGGCGCAATTCCAGAAGCTCGGCCACAAGGTCGTGCTCATAATAGGTGACTACACGGGCAAGGTCGGCGATCCCTCGGGTAGGTCGAAGACGAGACCCCAGCTCTCCGACGAGGTTCTGGCGGCAAACGCACGCACCTACGCCGAACAGGCGGCGAAGATCCTCGACATGGACAAGGTGGAGTTGATTCGCAACAGCGATTGGCTCGGCCCCCTTCGCATGGACGAGGTTCTCAGACTCACCGCCACTGTCACGGTCGCCCGCATGCTCGAGCGCGACGATTTCTCGCGTCGCTATCAGGCGAACGAGCCGGTTTCGATGCTCGAGTTCATGTATCCGCTCCTGCAGGGCTATGACAGCGTCGCGGTCAAGTCGGACATAGAGCTTGGTGGCACCGATCAGAAGTTCAACCTGCTTATGGGTCGCACCATCATGGAGTCGTACGGGTTGTCTCCGCAGAGCATCCTCACCGTCCCCCTACTGGTGGGTACCGACGGTGAGGCGAAGATGTCGAAGAGCTACGGCAACTACATAGGCATCACCGAGCCGCCGGAGGACATGTTCGGCAAGGTCATGTCCATCCCCGATGCCCTGATGGTCACGTATTGGAGCCTTCTCACGGGGGCGGGCAAGCGCGAGGTGGCCGACATCGAAAGCCGCCTGCTTTCCGGCGAGTATCATCCCGCCCAAGCGAAACGTGACCTTGCCGAGCGCCTCGTCACTCTGTATCACTCGTTGGAGTCGGCCGGCGAAGCCCGCCGTCACTTCGACAGAGTCTTCAAGGAGAAGGACCGTCCTGAGGTCATCCCCGAGGAGGCCATTCCCGATGAGGTCGTGTTGAACGGTACCGTGTGGCTTCCGCGCCTCATGACGGCGCTGAAGCTCGCTCCGTCGAACGGCGAAGCCAGAAGGCTCATAGAGCAGGGTGGAGTACGGTTGAACGACCAGGTGGTCGGGGCGACGGCGTCCGAACTCGATCCGGCGAACCTGCGCGGTGCTGTGCTCCAGGTGGGCAAGCGCAAGTTCGTCCGTCTCGTCTAGCTTCAGCCCGACTCGACGCATCGCCGGCGCACAGCCGGCAGAGCCTAGCTACAACCAAAGTCATATACCCGACCCTGTGGACAGGGCTTAACCTCCCCGCGAGACGTCTCTCAGAAAGGGGAGAAGCGTGGGGGGGAATCGACAGGGTGTGGCCGGCCAGCCGGGGGGAGTGGCGCGCGTCGCGAAGATCCTGATCGTGGTGGCCTTGGCGTTGTCTGGCTGTGGTGGCGTCGCAGATCTTGCGACGGTCGATCCGGCGCAAGACTCCGGCGCGGAGGCGATCGTTGATGATGCTGCGGGTGAAGCGAGTACGAGCGATGCTGCGGGAAAGGTCATCTGTTCTGCGTTCGTGTCGGTAGCCACGCAAGTGGCGCCCATGCCGGTCTACGGCTGGACGACCGCTCCGGAGGGCATACGGCTATCAGAAGCATGGTGGCCGGTCATCGAGATAGAGACTCCGGATGACTACGACGGCGAACACGTGGCGAATCCGTACGTAGTGGGAGTCGGCACAGAGCAACCACAGGCCCAG
>JAKAHF010000255.1 GCA_021815245.1 Actinomycetes bacterium | reverse complement strand
GTGGCTTGGTGCCCGACCAGGCCGAAGTGCTGGTGTAGCCCCCGGAATGGCCCGAGAAGTAGGCCGTGATGGCCTGGCCACCGTAGGTGAGTATCTGACCCGATGTCGCCTCGGCGGCTTGGGCGATGCCCGGGTATTTCGCCTCGAAACTGTAGCCCCGGTAGCACTGATCGGCCCAACTATCGGTCAGCGTAGCGCCCTTCTTGGCCACGGCGTAGGTGCGAGCCGCGACGGCCTGGGCCTTGACGGCTTCGGGCGCATAGTAGTCGCCACCCACGGTCGCCCAATCGTAGTCGACCTCGGCGATGCTGCGTACGTACTTCTCGAGTTCGACGAAGTTGTAGACCCACAACTCGCCCGCGGCGTCGCCGGGCTGCACCCGTATCGTGCCCCAGTACTCCCGGGCATCGACGAGCGTGCCACCGGCGGTCTTGAGTGTGATCTCCACACGGCCGGCCGATGTGCCC
Source organism: Actinomycetes bacterium (assembly GCA_021815245.1). The sequence goes on along the minus strand of JAKAHF010000255.1, from coordinate 4,333 downwards.
GACGCGTCGGGCACAACCTCGGCAAGAAGGAACGATCCCTGGCTCTTGCCGTCGATAGTGACCTGCACTTTGCCGCCGCTGTTGACCGTGCGGGCGGACTCTCCCTTGGGAAAGTCGACCGACTTGTAGACCGTCGGAGTCGAGTAAAGTCGCAAAGTGGCCGGCGCGGCTGTCGCCCGAAGGTCGACTCGTGAGTAGTCGCTCGTGTTCGTCGTCCAAGGCTTGCTCGAGATGCGCACCTTGAGGATCTCGGCGGGATCGGCCTGCTCGAGGGAAGTACCCAGATAGTAGAAGGCCAGGATCTGAGCGTAGCTGTTGCCCTCGCGGGCTCCCTGCCAGGCCCCCCACTGACTCAGGCCGGCACCGTGACCGTTGCCCCTGCCCACGAAGGTGAAGCTGGTGGCCGCGTCGACCGAAGACAGGGGCAACAGCGCCGACAATGCCAAGCAGACGACGATAGCCGCGCTCATGACAGCGGTCGCCAGAAATACTACCGGCCGGCGGCGGTCTTCTTCGACATGACGGCGGCGCCGGTAAGAACGGACATTCTTCATGACTCTGAGAAGTATACCGTCGTGGACCAGTGCAGGTACTCGAGGATGCCTTCGGCGATGCCCTGTGCCGCGGCCTGCTGGTAGGCCGGCGTGACCAACTTGGCCTCCTCGGCGGCGTTGCTCAAGAAACCGACCTCCACGAGAGCGGCGGTCATCTCGGTCTCGGCGAGTACCACCAGGTTGTTCCAGTGGGTCTTCGCTCCGCGGTCGAGCGAGGCGATGCGGGCGACCAGATGCCGCTGGACGCACTCGGCGAACTCCTTGCCGTCGGGTGAGAACAGGGTGGAGTTCCCCCAGTAGAAGGTCTCGGTGCCACACGACTCGGCATTGCCGGCGGCGTTGTTGTGAACAGAGAGAAAGAGGTTGGCCTTTCCCAGGTTGGCCATGACCGCGCGCGCATGAAGATCGACGGCCACGTCGGTCTGGCGCGTCATCATGACCCTCACGCCCGCTTGGCGTAGAGCGTCGCGAAGATAGAGCGATATGGAGAGATTGAGGTCCTTCTCGTTGGTGCCGGTCACGCCGATGGCCCCCAAGGCATCGCCGCCGTGGCCGGGGTCGAGGCAGACAACCGGGGGTCCGTCGCCCTCGGGGCCTTCGACCCGCCGGTATACGTCGATGGCGATGCGGTAGCCCTTGCCGTCGGAAGGAGCCAGGGACATGACACGAAAGCCCTCATAGCGGCCGAGATCGACCAGGATGCGCACGGTGCGCGGCTCGTAGCTCAATTGCAGTGCATTGATCTGCTGAACCTCGGCAGAATCGGGAATGACCTGCTCCAGCTTCTGCGCGACTACTCCGCCGGTGTAGTCGACGGTCAAGATGCCGTCGGCGGAGGCGTAGGCCGAAACCGCGTCCGGCGCCCGGCTGAGGTCGAGCACCACCCTGGTGCGATCGGGCCAGTCGGTGGAACTGCGCACGCTCTCAATGACTGAACGTATGCTCAGCTCGGCTCTGAAGACGACCAGGCAGAACTGCCCTCTGGTGATGCCGTCCCTGGGCTTGAGAAAGCCGTTGCCATCGCCGCTGAACAGCCCTTTCGACACGGCGACCGCGACGTACGGTCTGGCCGCTTCGGAGACCTTCTCCTCGTCGGAGAACGCCTCGAGCACGTCATCGATCTCGTCTTCGGAAAGGCCCTCGGCGATGCCGCCCCAACCCATCGCCCGCACCATGATGGTCGCCATCTGCTGGCGGCTGAGCGTCGAATAGGGTTTGAAACGCCCGTCGGGGAAGCCGGATATCCAGCCCTCGGCGCAGGCCGTCTCGACGTAGTCGCGGTAGACGTCGTCAAGATCGGGGAACGAGGGCTCGCCACTCACCATGGGCAGCTGGCGCCAGAGTACGAGCATCTTGGTGGCTTGGCCACGCTTCAGCGTGTCGCCCGGGCCGAACCGGCCGTCTTGGTAGCCGGAGATGATGTTCGCGCTGCTGAGGAAGTTGATGGCCTCGTACGAGGGCGAAGAAGTACTGACATCAGGAAAGGGCGATGTCGCGGCCAGCGCCGGCGGCGCCGTCGCGAGCCCGGAGAGCAGAAGCGATGCGACGACCACGAATGCCGCCGCAATGCGGCGGATCCATCGGATATCGCGAACCACTATAGGTCTGATCCTTCTTGGAGCAGGCGCATCAGGCGCGCCATGACCGTGATGGCCTGCGCCCTGGTCGTGTTCTCGAGCGGACGGAAGCAACCGTCGTTGTCACCGCACATCAGGCCGAGAGTCTCGACCATGACGATTGAGCTCTGCGCCCAATAGCCGCCCGGCACGTCCTTGAAGTACGCGCGTGACGCGAGCGAGCTGGAGGTGACGGCGAGCGACTGCCCCTCGAGGGCGCGACAGATCATCGCGGCCATCTGAGCCCGCGTCACCAACCCATCGGGCGCAAAAGTGGAGCCATCGCCGGTGCCCTGCACGAGACCCAGGCGCGCCGCGGTCTCGATCTCAGCGTACGCCCAATGTGACGAGTCGACGTCGCTGAACCGGCCGGCCTCACCCACGCCTCCGCTGCTTGTGAGGTCGGCCAGATCGTCGGGGACCATGGCTCTCACCAGATACACGGCGAAGAGGGCGCGCGAAACCTTGGAGTATGGACGGAACCGTTGGTCGGCCGAGGGAACGATGACCCCCGCGTCTCGGGCCAGTGTGAAGTCGGTATAGAACCAGTCGGTGGTCTTGACGTCGGTGAACCCGGGGACCGACGCGCCCGAACCGCCGGCGATGGTGGTCGTCGTTGTCGCCGGCTTGGTCGTCGTCGTTGTCGCCGGTTTAAGGGTCGTCGTGGTGGTCGGCTTGACCGTGGTCGTCGTCTGGCTCACCGTGGTGGTGGGAGCGTCGAACTCAGTGGTCGACGAGGTCTCTTGGCCGCCTGCGAGCCATTCGGCCACGGTGGGGGCCGCCATGAGGCTGGCATACGGATCGATGGCGCTCGGCGTGCGGCTCTGTCCGGAGCTGGCAGCCACGTAGCCGCCGAGGTGGATCTCAAAATGCAGGTGGCTCTGCACGTCTTCGGCATTGCCGCTGTCGCCTACATAGCCGATGACCTGCCCCTTGTACACCCGGCTGCCATTGGCAAGACCCGGCGCGTAGGCGTTCTGCATGCCGCCCTGGCCGTCGTCGGTGCCGGGAGTGTCGTTGTTCAGGTGGATGTAGAAGTAGTCGTTGCCGTCATCTCCGCGCAGCAGGATGTTGTAGTAGGGCAGGTTGTTGTAGCTGGAAAGCTTGCCCGTGTCGTTCAGCCAATCGAGGACGCCGTCGACGACCGCCACGATCGGCGTCATCTTGGGTGCCATGAGGTCGTTGCCGGCGTGAGTGCGGCCGCCTGAGCGCGCCGCCCCGAACGTGTCGGTGAAGCTCACACGGTTCTCGAGGGGGAACAGTATGGACACCACGGGGGCGCCACCGTCGGCCGTCGCGTCTGCCACAGCGGCCTTGGCTTCGGGTTGACCGAGAGAGAAGACCAGAGCACAGACGGAAGAGACCAGCAGAACCGCCGCGACCCACTGAGGGAAGTGAGAGCCGTGCCGGCGTTTGCTACGCCGGTGGCTCTTAGGCGATTGCGTCAGGCTCCGTTTGTTACAACTTCCTGTCGCTGCCATAGACATCGTACCTACTTGCTTACGCCGTCAGGCGCTTTTGTCCTGCCTTCGCGGGCGCTTCAACACGGCCCGCAGCATATCGACTGTTTCGGCAAGCTCGGGCATTTTAACAAGCCAGGCGACAAAGAGGAAGGTGGCGACGCCGGCCGCCACTCCCGCGGCCAAGCGCACGGCATTGCCACCCAGAGTGGCTTCCACACTCCTCGAGAGCAAGAAGTCGACGGCCCAGATGACCGCTCCCATGACCGCCGAGACCCCAAGAACGTTGAGCAGCGACCGCGCGGTCCTGCGGATGCCGATGACCCCGAGCTTGCGTTTGAGCAGCCAGAGCAGCACCACGTAGTTGACGCTGAGGGCGACCGCCGTGCCCAGTGTGAGCCCGCCGACGCCGAGAAACTGCATGAAGAGGTAGGAGAGCCCGATATTGACCGCCACCGTCGCCGCGCTGATCTTGACGGGGGTACGGGTGTCGTGATGCGCGTAGAAGACCCGAGTGAGCGTGTCGCGTCCCGCGTAGGCGTAGAGCCCGATGCAGAGGAAGAGCAAAGCCCAGGCGGTGCGACTCGTATCGTCGGCCGTGAATTCGCCGTGCTGCAGAAGCAGACCGATCAAGGGGTAGCGCAGGAGGACGATGCCCACGGTTGCCGGCACCATGAGAAAACCCATGAGTCGCAGGGCGAAA
>JAKAHF010000254.1 GCA_021815245.1 Actinomycetes bacterium | reverse complement strand
TTCCGATCTACGAGAGTGGCGATGGTGAAGTAGAGCCCGCGGAAGCGGAACATCGGCACGCTCACCAGCAGCGCGAAGACGGCGGCAAGCAGACCGCCGGCCAGCATGAGCACCGGGATCGGCAGACCCAGGTGGATGCCGAGGATCGCACCGGCATAGCCGCCGAGGCCGACCGACGCGGCCGGGGCGAGAGAGACCAGTCCACCATACCCGGCCAGGAGGTTCCACGCCTGCGAGAGCGCAAGCAGTTGCCACACCTGGAAGAAGATGAGCGTGGCGTACGAATCGAGAAACAGCGGGGCAACGGCCACGAGGATGCCCAGGGCGACGGTGACTGCGAGCACGGCCGTCGATCTGCCGCTCAGACGAGGCCTCGAAATGAGCGCGCGCCGGGCCATCAGTAGCTGCCCTTCCGGCCGAACAGGCCTTGGGGACGAATGGAAAGAACGATGAGAAAGACGACGTATCCGATGAAGGTTCGCCAGCCGTCGCCGGTGAAGGTCGCCCCGAGACTCTGGATGAGTCCGAGGATGAGGCCGCCGAGCAGTGTCCCTTTGATGCTGCCGGCGCCGCCCAGCACGACCACCGCGAAGCCGGTGATGAGCCAGGTGATGCCGCTGGTGGGCGAGAACGAGAACATCAGACCGACGAGGATGCCGCCGATCGATGCGGCTGCGGCCGCGACCGCGTACGTGAGAGCATGCACCCGGCGCACGTTCACTCCCACGACCGCGGCGGCGGCCGGGTCCTCGGCGCTGGCCCTCAGGCCGCGGCCGAACGTGGTGCGGGTTATGGCCAGATGCGCAAGAGCGAGCACCACCACACCGATGCCGAGGGAGATGAGATAGATGATCGGCACCGTGAGGTTGCCGACCGTGAAATTGGCCTGAGCGTAGCCGGCCTTGAGCGACCTCACCTCAGGGTAGAAGAACTGGATGAACAGATTCTGTAGCACCACCGAGACTCCGAAGGTGATGAGCAGGGGCGCGCCCGCGCCCCTGCTCATCACGGGAGTCAGAAGGAAATGTTGCAGGGGATAGGCAAGAACGGCTGCCGCGATGACGGCGACCAACACCGAGATGAGCGGGTCGAGTCCGATCGCCTGTCCGAGAAAGAAGGCGACGTAGCCCCCGAGCACCATGAATTCACCGTGGGCGATGTTGATCAGTCGCATCACTCCGAACGCGAGTGAGAGACCCAGGGCGGTCACGGCAAAGAGTCCGCCGATCCCCAATCCCGAGATGATCGCGTTCAGTATGTTTGTTCCTGTGGGCACCTGTTCTCCCGATCCACTACTTGAATACTACTGTTCTCTGCCGCGCAGAGCGATCGCCTACGGCAGCGGGAAGAGCAGCTCGCCGTTCTTCACGTCGGGGGTCCAAACGATGACGGCCTTGCCACCCTGCCACTGGAATTGCAGCGACGGCTCGACGGACGTGTGATCTTCGGCGAACTTGACCGGACCGCAGACGAAGGTGTCGTCGGTAGCGGCGAGGGCATCACGGATGGCGGTAGCGTCGGTCGTGCCGGCCTTGGCGATGGCGGCCAGCAGGATCTGCGCGGCGGCATACTCGGGACCGACTATCTGGCCGATGCTCTGGCCGGCCGATTCCTCATAGCGCTTGCCGAGCTCGGCAGCACCCGGATACGGCAGGTCGGGCGACCAGTACGAGAAGTGCATGATGCCGTCGGCAAGCGTGCCGAGCGCGTCGGCGAACTGCTGCACCTGGGCGCCGCGCGAGAACTGCATCAACTTGGGCTTGTAGCCGGCGGCATCCATCTGCTTGCGCAGGGCGATGAGGTCAGGCGTGTCGGCCATGACGCACACGAAGTCACAGGCCTCGGTCTTCAGTTTGTCGATGAGGCTGCCGAAGTCGGTGGTGCCCATGGGGAAGGCGGGCATCTCGACGGCGGTCCAGCCGTACTTGTCGGCCATTGCCTGCCAGCCCGCGAGCTGGCCGGGACCGTCGGGACTGTTGTCGACGCAGAGGGCGACCTTGCCGTTGGTCTGGGCCTTGACGGCGTCGACCGACGCGAAGACGGTGTCACCGCCGTCGACCAGCGAGACGAAGAAGTTGAAGGCCCACTCCCACTGGGTGACTTCGCGGAAGACTTCGAGCGGGTTGCCGGTCTCGAGATAGGGGACCTTCCTGCGCTCTGCGGCCAGAGCTGCCGGGTTGCCGACCAGAGGAACGATCGGGCCGAGCACGGCGACGACCTTGTCCTTGGTGATCATGGTGTCGACGTTGGCCGCGGCCACGTTGCCGTCGGTCTTGTCGTCGTAGATGACCAGCTTCACACGGTGGGCAACACCGTCGATCACGATGCCGCCGGCGGCGTTCTGATCATCGACCGCGGCCTGCTGGGCCCAGGTCTGATAGGCGCCGAACGGAGCGAGGAAGCCGCTGAGCGAGGCGTCGACTCCGATCAGCAACTCGGGCGCGTCGGCCGGGAGCTCGCCGGTCGGAGCGGCGGTGGTATCGGTGCTCGCCGGAGCTGTTGTATCGGTACTTGCCGGAGCGGTCGTCGTGACGGGAGCGGTCGTGGTGGTGGTGTCATCGCCACCGTTGCAGCCGGCAGCCACGAACACCAAGGCTACCGCGAGGAGGGCCAGCACGCAGATGGCGGCGATCCTCAAACGTAGTGTCTTACTTGCCATTGTCTTCCCCTTCGAGTGAAGTTTCGATTCCACGGTTGGTTTGCACACCTTGGTCGGAGGTTCGCCGCGTGCGTTCGCGGCCGGCCTCGTCGCACCCCAGAATGACCTGTCTGCACCTCCTGTGACGCCTCGATCCCCCTGCCCCAATAGGCGCGGCCGCCTGCCGCGCCGGTTACGCTGCTAGTACACGCCGAAGTCGTGCGCGGCCTGAACCATGGCGCGTACGTTCTCGGCCTTGCACTGGTGAAGGACGGCGCCGCTGTCGAGCAGAAAGCCTCCACCCGGCGCCGCCACCTCGATCAGGTTGCGGCAGTACTCGCGTACGGCCTCGGGGGAGCTGAGCTGCAGCAGCGACAGGGGCACGTTGCCCTGAAGAGCGGCCACCCGGCCGAGGGTCTTCTTGGCGTGCGCCATGTCGGTGCGGTCGAGGATCCAGACGGTGCGGCCCTTGGGCAGGTCGTTCGCGATGATCTCCATGCGGTTGCCCATGGCGCCCTCGCCGAAGAACACGGGGATGAAGCCCTCGTTGATCAGGTTGAGCGCGGTGTCGCGAAGGCTGGGCCAATAGAACTCTTTGAACTGGTCGACACTGAGGAATCCCTCGGCGCCTTTGTGAAGCGGCCAGAACACGCAGGGCTGGGTTTCGGGGGTGGACTTGTTGAGCACCCAGCGCGTCATGAGGGCCGTGAGGCGTTCGCAGGCCTTCTTGACCTTGGCAGGCCGCCGGTAGATGTCGAGGAGGATCTCCTTGGTACCGCGGAGCTCGTCACCCAGGTAGTCGAACGGAGCCTGAGTCGCGACCGCGAAGTAGAACGGAAACCCGAGCGCCAGAAGGTTGCCCAACGCCGGGCCGAGTTGCGCATACCAGGCCGCGGCGCGTCTACCCGCTTCGAGAGCGACTTCCACGCTCTTCACCAACTCCGGATCGGCCCAGCTGGCGAAGTATCCCGCTCCGAAGGCCATGAGCCCCGGATCGAGCACCGACCCCAGCTTCTCGAAGCCGGCAAGCCCGGGGGCGATGCGGGGGATGTAGCGGCGGGTGAGGAAGTCGGTCGGGTCGTCGATGAACTCGTCGTACTCGTCGGCGCGCATCCACTCGCTTTCGCGGTACTGGAAGCTCGCCTCTTTGGGCTGGCCATGGCCGGGCCACGTGTAGAGCCGGTAGTCGACTGCCTCATATACCTGGCCGGGGAGTGCGCCGATGATCGGCGGGACCATGGCATCGGGCCGGAACTCGAGGTTGAAGTCGGTGAAAGCCTTCGCCGCCCGCGGGAAGTCGTACATGGCGTCGTAGGGAGTGAGCCCGCCCCAGACGGCCGGATACACCTCAGCCGTAAGGAGGGGCACCGGCACCCGATCGGGCTCCTTCTCGAGAAGCATGGCGTCGATCAGACGTTGAACGCGGCCCCTGTATGCTGCCTCAGCCGCCGCGTCGGCGAACGGGAATGGGGGATTCAGCCAGGCGTTCAGTCTATGCTGCAGCTTCTCGTCGGCAGTCTTCTGCGCCCAGGGCTTCTCGTGCGGGTCGCTCGTTGGCATGGTTTGGTCCTCCCTTGCTGGAATGCGCACCATCCTACGCTTTTATATAGAGGTGTCAAGACTCAATCTTATAGAGAAGCTGGTCCGACCCGTTTCAAACCAAGTCACGTGCCGTGCAGAGAGGGTCGATCACGCGCCCATAATGCCGGGCAATTGCTGTATGCTTGTACCATGCAGCGGAATAGAGTCTTATATAGGACCGGGCTTCGTCTTGTATAGTTTGGGCCTATGCAGGCATAGTCTGGTTGTGAGTGTGTGGTGAGGCCTCCCGCCAAGGATCCCGCCGGCGGAGTGGTCGACGACGCCGTGCGAGGCAAGACGCCCGCATACCTGCACATCGTGGGTACGATTTCCGAGCGTATCGCCTCGGGCATATACAAACCTGGGGCGAAGCTGCCATCGGAGGCGCAGCTTTGCGTGGAGTTCGGAGTCAGTCCGATGACGGTGCGCCGCGCGCTCCTCATACTGGCCGACAAGGGCGCGGTGACCGCCGAACAGGGTCGAGGCACGTTTGTCAGGTCGTTCGACCTCAGCGACTCGGTGTTCACGCTCGAGCAACTGACAGGCGAATGGCTCGACGGTTCGACAGAGGTGCGTTTGCTCTCGGC
>JAKAHF010000253.1 GCA_021815245.1 Actinomycetes bacterium | reverse complement strand
CGGCCGCCATATCAGCTCCATACTCGACCTGGGGCAACTGCTGCCTTCGGTCGCCCAGTCGGTACAGCGGACTTTCGGCTACGAACGCGTGCGCATACTCCTCGTCACCGAGGAATCCGGGGGCAGCCTGCTCATATGCGATGACAGCACGGCGTGTTGCGGAGCCGAGAGGGTCGATCCCGAATCGCCGGGCGCGGCGGCATCGCTTGTCACAGCGGCGCAGAGCGGGGCGCCGGTTCTTCTCGACGGGGGTGCCGCCGTGGCCCGCGACGCGGCGTGTTGCGAGATCGCCGTACCCATCCGCGTCAAACAAGACATCGTGGGCGCGCTCGGCATGACCGCCGCCGCCGGCGAGACGCTCGACGAGCATGACCTCTTCTCCGCCGAGACCCTCGCGGCCCAGCTGGCCATTGCCATAGAGAACTCGCGTCTGTATGGCCACGCGCACGAGTTGGCTGCCGCCCGGGAGCGCCAGCGCTTGGCCCGCGATCTGCATGACGCCGTCAGTCAGACTCTCTTCTCGGTGAGCCTGATCGCGGAGGTGCTGCCACGCATCTACGAACGCGATCCTGAGCAGGGACGGCAGCGGCTGGAAGAGCTACGACAGCTCACGCGGGGCGCTCTCGCCGAGATGCGCACCCTCCTGCTCGAACTGCGTCCCGCGGCGCTTGCGGAGTCGAACCTGCCCGACCTGCTGAGGCAACTCGGCGAGGCGGTCGTCGGTCGGGCGCGCATACCGGTCGAGGTCGAGACGGGCGACGAGTGTGGCGGGCTGCCGGCCGACGTGCGCGTCGCCTTCTACCGCATAGCCCAAGAAGCCCTCAACAACGTGGCTAAGCACTCGGGCGCCACCCAAGCCACCGTCAAGCTCGGTTGCGACGACGCGGCGGTCAGGCTGACCATCACCGACAACGGGGGCGGCTTCGACACCACGGCGCCGAGCGGACAGCTCGGGCTCGGCATAATGCGGGAGCGCGCGGACGCCGTCGGGGCCGCGCTCGACGTGCGGTCCGTCCCTGGACGCGGCACGACGATCACCATCGTGTGGTCGCCGTCTGGAGACGGTCACTAGACCGCGAATACGCGGCTCTCGCTTTCAACCCCCCAACCGGCCAGGCTCAAGCCTACCCACCTGCCGCTGGGAGCACCTTGCCCTCTGCGGCATAGTTTCAGGGCAGAACCAACGCGCTCGGGGCCCGGCCTTGGGGCGCAAGCGAACGGTGGTGAAACGATCGTGCGCGTATTGATCGCCGATGACAACAGGGAGATCAGGGCGGCTCTCACCCTGGTATTGCAGGAGCTTTGGCCCGACTGCGAGGTAGCGGAAGCCGGGCATGAGTCGCAGGTGCTCGATTACTTGTCGAGCCGGCCGGCGGATATCGTCCTTCTCGATTGGGATCTGGATGGTCGCGCGGCCGCTCGGATCGTGGGTCATATCAGGGCACACCAGCCCGCAGCGGCCGTGGTCGCGATGAGCAGCCACCCCGAGGCGCGCGACGACTCGCTCGCCGCGGGAGCGACCGCCTTTGTCGGCACCAGCGACCCCCCGGAGTGGCTCTTCGGTCTGCTGACCCGGCTGGGGGAAGATCTGTAGCGACCGCGATCTTGCCGGCCGGCGCGGTCGTGGCGGCGCCCCGCTTGACCCACCGCGCCGCCGGTGCTACGCGCCGAGCGACCGAAGGGAGGCTCGATGCAGGACGCGACACACAAGCACCGCGAGAAGCCGACTTCACTCGACGGCTACCTCGAGACAATGAGCAAAGTGATCTTCACCTCGGGGATCAACTGGAAGGTCGTCTTCGCCAAGTGGGAAGGCACCCGAGCGGCCTTTGAGGGGTTCGCCGTCGAGAAGGTGGCTGCGCTGACCCCGGCCGACGTCGATCGCTTGGCCGAAGACACACGCATCATCCGCAACCGCAAGAAGATCGAGTCCATCATAGACAACGCCGCCACTCTGATCGAACTCGACAAGACGCCTGGTGGTTTCGCGGGGCAGCTCGCCTCGCTCGGCGACTTCCAAGCAAAAGCCGACTATCTCAAGCACACGTTCAGGTTCATGGGCCCGTCGTCGGCTCACATCTTCCTCGCGATGACCGGTGAGCCCGTTCCCGAGAGTGCCGACTGTGGCCACTACACGCATCGCGGTGGCTCGGCGGGCTCCGCAGACTGCTGAAAGGCGACGTCGCGGCCGCGTGGCCGCCCGTTCACGCCCGCGTGAACCTTCTTGGGCTTCTCCGTGTACTGTGAGCGACAGGAAGCGCTGCCAGGAGAAGCACCAGTGGACCATGCCCTCATACAGCGGTGCCAGGCCGGGGATCGTGAGGCCTTTGCCATCCTCTTCGAGCGATACAAGGATCTGGTCTTTCGCACCACGTTCCTGACGCTCGGCTCGGTCGCCGACGCCGAGGACATCCTCCAAGACGTGTTTCTGCAGGTACACCGGTCGCTGGCGAGCTACGACCCCGATCGTGGCGCCTTCAGCACCTGGCTGTATCGCATCACCGTGAACCGGTGTCTCAACTGGCGGCGCGGACGGTCACGCTCCGAGAGCCTCGATGCTTTGGATGAAGAGCGCTTGGGTGGCGCCGCCCATGTCGCCGATTCCTACGCCGAGGACGACACGGTGCAGAGGGCCCTCGGCGGCCTGAACAAGAAGCTGCGTGTGGTCGTGGTGCTCCGCTATCTCTGGGATCTCTCGTACGCCGAGATAGCTGAGATTACCGACCTGCCCGTCGGCACCGTGAAGTCGCGCCTCAACCGCGCTATGCGCGCGTTGCGCGACGATCTGCAATCGGGACTGGCGAATCCAACCCGTTCGGCATCGGGCGGGACCGTCACGCAAAGCGTGACTCGAACGGAGGCGACCCCATGAGGTGCAAGGAAGTCAGAAAGATGCTCGTCGCCTACACGGATGGCGAAGTCATGTCCTCGGAACGCGTGTCGATCGAATCACACCTGGCGTTCTGCCCCCGGTGCGAGGACGACCTCGCCGGTTTGAGGGCGGGAAGGAAGCGCGTGAGCGACTCGGTGAAGTCGAGCGCGGCCCAGGTTGATGTCCGTCCTCAGGCGTTCACTCGCCTGCAGGCGGCCCTCGACGACAGGCTGCCTACTCTTTCGCACAAGCAAGGAGACAGTGGTATGAGAATGAGATGGAAAATCGCTTTCGGCACACTCGCTGCTGTGGTGATCGCAACGGCCATCATCGCGGGAGTGCCTTCGACCCGCGCGGCCGCGGGCAACTTCTTCGCGACGGTGTTCCACCTCGAGCTGAAATCCCTCGAATTGGGCTACCTTCCCGAAGGGTTCGAGGCGGGCCCGGTCTTGCAGACCGGCTCGGTCAACGTCGATCAGTCGGGATCGAACGGCGAAGGCCAGGCCGGTCCCCAAGTCGGCGAGCAGCGGGAGCAGAGCCTGTATCAGGATGGCGATCTGTTCGTGCTGGTGAGCACCTACAAAGGAGCGGGCGAGTCTCTGCCTGAGGGAGCGCCCGCGGAGGTCGGCGGCCTGCCGGCCGTGTTGCAGACGGGGCTCTCCGGCGTAGTAGATCCGTCACTTGGGCCCCCGCCCGCCGCGGGCGCGTCCACGGGAGGGGCGGTCGCCTCAGTGTCGGCGTCAGGCGCAGTGCCTGAAGGCGAGGGACCGCGTGTCGAGAGCGGCGCTGCCGAGATCGAAGGCATCGTGGTCGAGAGTGGCACCCAAAGCGCAGAAGCCGGATCGGGTGTCGCAACACTACCGGCCGGCGCCGAACCACGCGCTCTGCCGACGATCAGCTACGCGGGTGCGAACCAGCTGACCTGGATCGTGAACGGCATCAAGGTCGAAGTGCTCAGCAACCTGCCCGTGGAGGAGCTCTTCAAGATCGCCGAGGGTCTCAAGCTCGACGAGTAGAGCCCAAGCGAACGAGGCGGCAAGTCCGTCCGGCGGATGCCTACGCGGCGTCCGCCGGACGAACCTTCTTCACAGATTCGGCCAATGCGGCGCCCCACGTCCGGGCTCGCTCCAACTCGCCTTCTCGCAGGGGGCCGTGCGATCCTTTGACCATGAATCCGACGGGTTTCGCGATTAGGTGGTAGCCGGCTTCGAGAAGACCGAGGGCAATGGCCGGCGCCGCGCTGCCGAACGGTCCACGCACTCGCGTATCGAATGCGGCAGCCGCGACACCGAAGGTGTCGACCGCGGCGTCGGCCGGGGGGAGGGACTCGAGCCACGTGCGCACGGGCGCGTGTGAGAGGTCGGGAGGGTTCTTGCGACCAGGTCTGCGACCCATGGTCTCCAGGGCCTCGGGCGTCGATAGGCGAAAGCCGATCACCGGGGCGCCGACCACCAGGAGATCGACGCCTTTCAGCACCTCTCTGTCGGCCCGGCTTGTGGGTAGTACACGGGTCTCCAGGCCGATTCCTTCGGCTATGGCGTTCGCTACCGCGGCGGTGTTGCCCCAGTGGGACTCGTAGACCACGATAGCTCTCATGAAACCTTCCTTGCTCCGTGTGACGTAGGTGACCTATTCGGCCGGGACCAGGTTGACCTTGGCCGGCTTCATGACCAGGGACAGGTAGGTGAGGGCGAGGAGGATGAGCGCCTGCGGGGCGCGCAACACCAGTCCCCAGGTCTCGAAGTGCGGGGTGCGGCCGTCGGCGACCTTGAAGTAGATCAGGGGCTTGAGGTTGAGCCGGGCCAGGGTCTCGACCATCTTGCGCGAGAGCCCCGCGCCGCCGTCGTTTTTCTTTCCCAATACGTCCTTGAGCATCGACAGCGCCACCGCCGTCAGGATGCTCACGAAGACCAGGCTGATATAGAGGTTGGCCCCGGCGCCCTTGTCGGCCCCGTGGGTGTCGCCGCTCTCGAACAGAAAGCTCGATATCCA
>JAKAHF010000252.1 GCA_021815245.1 Actinomycetes bacterium | reverse complement strand
CGCTGACCGATCCAAGGGGTTCGGTCACGACGTACGATTATGACGGCGCCGGCAATACCACCGAAGTCACCCGGACGCTCAACGAGGAACTGACCGACAATCTGGCCGACACCATCTACACCTATGACGACGTGACGGTGGGCACGGCCACCTACTACGGAGCGCTCATCGAGGAGCAGAAACTGGTCTCGGGTACTACCTGGGCCGTCACCGACTACGACACCGACGTCTTCTATCCGAACGGCGCGAACAAGGCCACCGTTCAGCGGGATGTGGTCCTTGCCGTGGGCGCGCAGCCGGTCGACCTCACCGAGCAGACTACCTACGATGCCTTCGGCAACGTGTTTGAGCGGATCGACGCTAGTGACCAGTTGACGGAAGAGAGCTACTACGACATCGCCGGTCGGAGGGTCGGTACGCTGGGTTCCACTTTCACCGCCGACGGCACGGCAGCTACACAGATTGAGCGCATCCTCGAGTACGATGCCTGGGGTCACGAAACCGCATCGTGGTCAGTCTCGGTCATGGATCCGACCGGCGAGATCGCCGACTGGAGAACCACCACTTACGATGCCTCCGGGCGGCCGAGCGTGGTTACCAACAGGCTGTGGACCGAGGCGATTCCCGCCGGGCAGGTGCAGAGCACGATCACCTACCGCTACGATGGCCGTGGCCTCGAAATCACGCAAGCCGACAGCACCATCAATGGTCAGCCCTCACTCACCGCATACGATGCGTCGGGCAACGTCGTAGCCCAATGGCGGGCCGGCTATTCTTCCTACACCGACAGCAAGGCACTGCGCCATCTGCTCGCCGACGGCACGCCGGCCTACGACGCCGCGGGTAGGCTGCTCCGTACCACAGAGGCCGGCAACACCTCGCCGGCGATCCTGACCTACACCGATATAGGTTCGGTCCTCCGCGATACCAGGCCCGACGGCACCTGGGTCGAGTACTCCTACGATGCGTGTGGCAACCAGACGGCCTCGTTGACCTCGAACGGCGCGACCACCAGTTCGGACTATGATCTGGGAGACCGGCAGATCTCGCACACCGACGAGAACGATCTCGAGACGGAATACGCGTTCGACTGCCTCGGCAGGTCGATCTCGGCCGGGGCCGAAGGTCAGACCGCTTCTCAGTTCGTCTACAATGCCCCTGGTGGGTTGCTACAGATGACCGACCCGGACAGTCTGCAGACGGGAGTTGCCTACGACGAGACCGGGCAGCCCCTCACCCAGAACGTAGCCGGCAGTCTGACCACCTACACATACGACACTGACGGCAGTCTCACCAGGCAGGTAGACCCCGACAACAAATGGACGACCTACATCCGCGACTACTGCGGAAGACAGATCACCGAAACGCACGTCCGCGATCCTTTCCCGGGGTCTTTGATCAAAGTCTGGAACACTGGATACGACTCCCTGGCGCGCGTAGTCAGCCGAACGGATCCGATGAACTGGGTGAGCTACGGCTGGACCTACCCCCTCGGTAGCGCCGGCAACACAGTAGGCAGTCTGACCGTTGGTGTATCCAGCCAGGATGCCGTGCAGACGACTCTCACCATCGGCTCAGATGGTCTCGAGACCACGCGCCTGAGCGCCATCGACAGCAGTCCCCAGATTCCCAGCATCACACGCACCGTCAACACTCGCGACTCCGCAGATCGCCTCACCAAGGCGACCATCGCCATGGGTCAGCCGACCTCTCTGGTCAGCCAGTATCTATTCGACTCGGCCGGTCGGCTCTCCAAGCAGTGGGGAACGACCGGCGGGGGCAGCGGGTATCTCTCGACCGCCCAGAACACGACGGCCTACACCTACTCTTCGGTGAGCGGCCTCAAGACCGCCGAAGACCTACAACTCGCGAGTGTGGGCACCGCCGGGGTAATCGCCTCCTCCTACAGCTACACGACGGCCGGACGCCTGAACTCCGCCACCACCGGTGGGGTGACGGCCGACTACTCCTACGACGCGCTCGGCAACATTCTGCAGGCCGGTCCGGTCGGCAATCAGACGGTCTTCACCTATGACGCGAACAACCGCCTCGAGACGGCCACTCTTGGTGCGAACACCACCTACTTCTCTTTCGATGCGACCAAGGGTTGGCGGCTCTCCCAAGGCTCCACGCAGGATGAGAACGACCCGCGTATCCGCTACACCTACACCGGTACCGGGCGTCTTGCTTCCTACGTGGACGAGACCCGCTCTCCGAGTGTGGCTGCCGAGTACACCTACGACGCTCAAGGTCAGCGACTCTACTCGACGGTGACGATTGGCGATCAGACGACCGGCACGGACTTCGTCTACGACGGGCTGACGCTGCTCCGTCTCACTGCCAGCCAGTCGGGCGGCACCAACCCGTCGAGCTGGCAGATCACCTACCTCTACGATGAGTTCGGGCGACCGTACGCCGGGGTGTACCGTGAGCCTGCGACCAGCACGACGCCCGTCGTCTTCGGCATGGTGTTGACGGACCGGGGTGACGTGGTCGAGCTGCTGGATGCTGCAGGGAGCCCCTTTGCGGCGTACCGCTATGATGCGTGGGGCAATCCGCAGGGGACCGGCAATCTGAGCACCGGCCTCTGGTCGCAGAGCACTGCGCTCATCAACGCGACACTGGCCACCGCAATCGCCACTCGTCAGCCTCTTCGCTACGCGGGGTACTGCTACGATTCGGAGAGCGGGCTCTACTACCTGTCTGCACGGCAATACGACTCACGGTCATTCCAGTTCCTGAGCAAGGACCCGGCCAAGGCTGACGCCGAAGCCAGCGCATATCAGTACTGCGTCGGGAACCCTGTCGCCGCCGTGGATTGCTCAGGCCTTGCCCTCTGGTTTGCCGTCTTCGATGGGGATTGTCTCCAACTCTGCCAAGAGAACAAGCGCAAGAGCAGCGGGTACGAGGTGGTGGCCAAGGAAAGCGCGATAACGGGGAACCCAAAATACGGATGGAGCCAGCCGAATCTGGGACCGACGCCCCCAGGGCAGTGGGGCCTGCGGCCGAGTGCCATACAGAAGACGACCGGTTTGTCACAGGCTTCTTGGGGACCGCTGAGGATAGGGCCTCTGGTACCTCAGAATGGCACGCCTACCTACGGCCGGGAGAGAATGTACCTGCATTCCCATGTGAATCACTGGGATTACACCTTGGGCTGCGTCAAGACCGAGTCCTGGTTGGTGCAGAAGACCGCGGACAAGGTGTGGGCGCTTGGGCTGACCGTCACGCTTGTCATAGACTACGATGGGGAGGTTTCATACGCGGGGATTCGCATTAGTACTGCCCATAGACATTCGGAATACCACAAGTAGTAGGAAGGGAGACGTCTTGTCCAGAGCGCCTGCTCTCCGTCTCCGCCGCAAGGACAGGTGGGGTGCAGTGGTCAATATGGTGATCAGCTTCATCCCTGTCGTCGTGTTCGCGGTGAGTATTGGAGCCATCGGTTGTGCTTCCTCACAGAACCCTGTCACGTCAACGTCGTCTGGCGTTGACGTCGTACGCGACGCGCCCTATAGCATCAGGATCGGAGGCGAACCGGGATCCGGCCGCTACGGATTCGTCGACAGGGCGGGGAACACCCTGATTCCACCTATCTACGATGACCCTATGCCTGACAATCCCCGCTACCACTTCTCCGAGGGTCTCGCTGCCGTCAGGCTCGACGGGCTGTGGACGTACATAGACGCAACAGGTAAGACGGTGATCGAGACGGAATTCACACAGCCGGGCGACTTCCACGACGGGCTGGCGGCGATTGGCAACTACGGGCTCGGCGAGTTGCGAGGGTATATCGACAAGACGGGAAGAGTAGTCATCCCGCTCAGGTTTGACGATGCGGGCGACTTCTCTGAGGGTCTTGCCGGGGTGAGGATTGGCGGCAGTTGGGGGTTCATTGATACGGGGGGTGAGTGGGCCGTCACGCCAAGGTTCGAGAGTGTTAGGCCTTTCTCTTCGGGGCTAGCGGCCGTCGAGACAGCCGGGAAATGGGGCTATGTTGATCGGACCGGCGAATTCATCATCCAACCGCAGTACGAAGAGGCATCTTGCTTCGCCGAGGGATTGGCTGTGGTCAAGAAAGGCTCGTACGGATACATAGATCCTCAGGGAAGGGTTGTGGTCGGTTTTCGGTTCGAGGACGCGAGCGCATTCTCGGGCGGACTCGCCGCGGTGAGAACCAACGACCAGTATGGCTATATCGACAAGACAGGAGCCGTAGTCATCCCGGCCCAGTACTACTGGGCGGCGGCCTTCGAGGATGACCTGGCTGTTGTTGGAGATAGCCGCCACATGTACGGGATCATTGATCGCGAGGGGAGGCGCGTCTGGGAACTTGACATGCCGGAGGCCAACACCCTTCCCGGAAACGTCGCGAGGCTCGTCCGCGAGGACTACAGCGAGTTCTTGATTGACTCGTCGGGTAGGAAGATATGGCCCTAGCTAGAGGCTTGATGTGATTCACCGGCCGTCATAGACGGCACGAGCGCGGGCAGGGCGAGAGGACCAGGTGTTGAGGAGCATGCCCACGGTAAGAGCAAGGGTTCTCATGGCGATCCGGGCGGCCAGCCCGGGAAGTGTGTGGGCAAACTGGAGTTCGAGATGCATCTGACCTTTGAGGTTGGCAAACACGCTCTCGATCACAAGCCGAGTGGAGGCAATTCCGAGGGAGCAGCGGCGGATCAAGCTACGCCGACTCTGAGAAACAGCTGGGTGGTCCGTCGAGGGGCTCGGGGAACGTGGACGGTGTTCTCTCGAAGACGCCCGGCCGTGTAACAACAACCGGCGTGACCCTCGCCGAGCAAGCCGTTACTCGTGATGCCATGGATGCCAGGGCACGTCACTGTTCAGAAGCCTGCCAGAAAGCCCCGATCT
>JAKAHF010000251.1 GCA_021815245.1 Actinomycetes bacterium | reverse complement strand
CGCCGCCGGAACCGACAAGCCGGCCAGCTACTACAAGAAGCGGTACGGATACGGCTATTGGTACGGCTACGGCTATGGCTATGGGCACGGATACGGGCAGGACTACGACCCGGCCACGTCTGGCTCCGGCGTAGCCGATTCGGGAGCCGACCAGCCCGCTTCTTAGTCGCTTTCGTAGCTCGGCGTGCTGCCCGCCAGACCGATGTTGTCCTGTACCAGGCGCACCAGCGACCGCTCGGTACTCGCCCTGATGGCCACAAAGCAGGCGTCGCAGCTCTCGCGTGTCGACCTGAACCCCGCCAGCATCTCCTTGCGAGTCTTGTACTGCAGGTCGGGGAACATGGAACAAGCGTTGATGAGCCCGTCGGGCCGTACCACGAGGAACCGCCGTCCGGCCTGGCATCCGCCGATGCCACCCTCGGCGAAGAAGCGGTAGGTCATGTCGAGGATGTAGTCGGAATTGACGATGGTGCCGGTCTTGCGCTTGTGCGCCTTCGCCCACTCCAAGTGTTTACGCAGGGTGGCCAGATCCTCGGGAGAGGTGATGCAGAGGCTCTTGTCTCCCGTGCGGAGAGCGCTGTAGGCGCTGAACGAGATCTGCGTGCCCCACTCTTCGGCTTTGGCCACGAGCCCGGGCACGGTGTCGAAGTTGGCGTGCGTAAGCGCCGAGTTGAGCACGATGTTGTTGCGACCGTACTTCTTGACCAGGTAGGGGATGATCTCGCTCATCTTCTCGAAAAGACCCGGCACCTCGCGGAAATCGTCGTGGCGCTCATCGGGAAAGTCGAGCGACACCGAGAACAGAGAGGCCCCGGCTTTGTTGAGGGCGAGATAGCGCTCTTCGGTCATGAGCCACCAGTTGCTCACGAGCACCACCATCGGCAGCCCATTCGGGCGCTTCACCGCCTCGATGATCTGCTCGAGATCGTTGCGAAGAAGCGGTTCGCCGCCCGACATCTGACAGACGCCCGGCCGCAGCTCTTCTGAGTAGCGGCGGTACTCATCGAGAGTCATGTGGCGGCTGTCTTCCTTGATGCCACCTTTGTCGCAGTGGTGACAGTCCGCGCAGCAAGAATGGGTGACTTCGAAGGAGACACAGACCGGCATGCCGATGGTGCGGTTCCACAGTGACCTGATGCCGATCTTGACCGCCTCGCTGTTCTTCATGCTGATGCCTATCCCCTCTGAGCAAGGCCCCGTGGGCCATTTCGATTCTTCCGCGCACTTTACCGCACGATGCCGCGACCGCGGTAGCCCCTCCCTGTTTGCACACCGCGAAGCCAGGTATTCTTTCGTCGATGATACGATCTTCATTGACCTCCAGCTTGCTGGAGCCGCCCAGCAAGGCTGGGACCGTCAGCGAGCTGGAGCCCGGGCCCCGAGGAGGCGAGTAACGCGTGGTGACGGTTTGAGTGGATTCCTCAAAGCGCTCGGCATCGCCGCTCCCGATGGATGGGGCTGGATCACGGTCATCGCCACCTTCGTCATGGCCGCGCTTGCCGCATGGTGGTTCATGCCCCGTCTGCGCACCTTTTCGCTGCGGGTAGGCTGGGCCGACGAACCCAATTCGCGCCGTCTCAACCAGGAGCCTCTACCCAACGCGGGTGGACTCGCCATCTTCTTCTCGGTGATCCTCGCGCTCGTGATCGCCACCCTGCTCAATCGCATACTCCGGCAGGACGTGCAGGTGCAGATCCTGGCGATCCTTTTGGGCGGGTCGTTCCTCATCATGATCGGCTTCATCGATGACCAGGTCGGGCTGCCTCCGTACGTACGATTGTTGGTGCAGCTGCTGGCCGCCCTGCTCTTGGTGGGTGTGGGCATCCGTATCGAGGTCAACTTCGGTGGCGACTTCGCCACCGCCCTCTCCATCATCTTCACCGTATTGTGGATCCTTGCGGTGACCAACGCCCTGAATCTCCTGGATGGAGTGGACGGCTTGGCCGGAGGTGTCAGCTTCATCACTGCCATGAGCCTCATGGCCGTGGCAGCCCAGGCACAGATCACCGGCAATCCCTCCAGAGCCGCCGCCGCCACCCTTGTCTTGGCGTCGGTGGCAGGCGCCGCCCTCGGATTCCTGCGTCACAACTTTCCACCCTCGCGCATCATCATGGGCGACAGCGGCGCCTACTTCTTCGGCTTCGTGCTCGCCGCCTCGAGCATTCTCGGCAGCCTCAAGACCACCACGGCCTTCAGTCTCGTGCCCACCGTCTTCGTCCTACTTCTACCCTTTTTGCTGCCGCTACTCGACACCTTTCAGGTGATCTTCCGCCGTCTTTTGCGCGGCAAGAACCCTCTCTCCAGCCCGGGCAAAGACCATCTCCACCATCAGTTGCTGGCGCGCGGACTGTCACAGCGACGCACGACCCTCATCCTCTGGGGCGTCACGCTGGCGACCAACATCGTGTCGATGATCGTGCAGCCCATGTCTGCCGCGCCTATCGTCAGCGTCGCCATCGCCATCATCGTTCTTCTGGCGCTAACCGTCTGGCTACGTTCGCGGGCGCTCAAACGGGCGGCGCGCAGAGCTGCGAAGCACGCGGCCGCGACTCCCTCTCCCACCACGGAGCAACCGCCCATCGAGTAGTGCCCGAACGCCGGCGAGTGTGCGACGGTGTGTCGTGGGGAGGCGGGTCGTCCTCGTCGGCACTCTGAGTCTGTAGACTTTGTGTAAGGCCCAGAGAGCCCACGCCAAAGATCCTCCGGTTCATCGGAAACCCCTTCGCGGTCTGTCCGCGTCAGAGCCGCATCGCAATGAAGGATAGTGACTCGCAAAGGGGTGTGTGGTGAACAAGAAGTGGCATAGGGCAGGCGTCGGGGCGATCGTTGTGATGCTGATGCTGAGCTTGATCTCGGCGGTGGCGACCGGCTGCACGTCGGCCAACGCCACCAACGGTCCGCTCAAGCTGGCGCAGACCGACAGCGGCAAGTCGTTCGCCGTCAAAGTCGGCGACGAGATCCAGATCGTGATCCCAGGCAACGTGACCACCGGTTACGCGTGGTCGGCGGCCCTGAGCGATGAGGATGCCGCGATCCTGGCCCAGCAAGGCGAGCCGGCCTACGTCGAGGATGCGACAGACGAACAGGTGGTAGGCGCGGGTGGGGTCTACACCTTCACGTTCAAGGCAGTGACCGCGGGCCAGGCGACCCTCACTCTCGTCTACGAGCGGCCGTGGGAGAGCGGAGCTCCCGCGCAGACCTTCGAGGTTCAGATCACCGTCGAGTAGCGACCGGTGGTAGGCGGGTTACCGAATCTGACCGGGAACGTCTGGGTTCGGGTGCGGCGGAGCGGGCCTTTCGGCCCGCTCCGTCTTTGTTTGAGACATGTCGCGCCGGGCGGATGCCGTGGCCGGGCAGGCCGCTTCTAGCCTTCGAGGAAGCTGGTCGGGTCGTCCATGAAATCGCGATACAACCGGTAGTGCGCCGTCTGCGAGTATGTCGTCTCCTCGATGCCCGACTCACTGAAACTGAAGACCTGAGCGCCGGGCAGAGCCATGAGGATGGGCGAATGAGTGGCGAGGATGAACTGCGCATGCCCGCGCCGCCGGTATTCTGCCAGGAGGCGCAGAAACTCCAGCTGTGTGGCCGGCGAGAGCGCGGCCTCGGGCTCATCGACGAAGTACAGCCCGGGGATCTGATAGCGTCCGCGGAAGTAGGCGATGAGGCCTTCGCCGTGCGATCGCAAGGTGAGATCCTTACCCCCGTGGTATTTGGCCTGACCGGGATCGACCGTGGTCAGATCATCGAGAAACTCGGCCCATTGCCTGAAGCTCTCCGCTGTGAAGACCCCTCCCCGCACCTGCTTGTCACCAAGCACGACCCGCACGTGGTGGCTCAATCGGCCCGCGGGAGGAACGTGGGGCGCCACAGGCCGCAGCGAAGCGGCCTGTGGCGCCACCACCCCGCGCTTCACTTCATGCCATAGGTGCAGTCCACAACGGCGGGCGATCGCCTCGATGAGGGTCGACTTGCCCGAGCCGTTCTCGCCGACGAAGAAGCTCACGCTTCCCGAGAAGGTCAGACTCTGCCTGCCCTGAAGCGCCCCGATGGTGAACGGGTAGGTCGATCGGTCGGAAAACTCGTCGCCTCTTATCTCGACGGCCCGCAGCCACAAGCTCTGGCCCATCTCTATGCCGGCGCTCTCCGGACGGTCGTCGGATCTCCTCATTCGGCGACCAAGGTCACGGCACCCACATCGACCTCAAGGGTGATGGAGAGCTTCTTCGACTGACTCTGAGCCGTCGCCTGAGTGCTGTAGACCTTGCCCTTGTGCGTCCAAGTGCCCTGGGTGGAGACGGAGTTGAGCGTCCCCGAGACCTCTATCTCGACCGCGGTCGTCTCGGGCACCGTGATGCGCACGTTGCCTGCGCCGGTCTTGAGCTTCACGGTGCTGTCGGTGCGCAGTTGACCGCCAAAGTCGAGGGAGTACGAGCCCGCGCCGCCGGTGAACTTCATGCTCCTGAAGTTGGCGTTGGCCAGCCCGAACAGGTCGACCGCCGAAGCCCCCGTCTCGTAGACGAACTCCGACATCTGACCTGGGTTGGCCGAGCTGAACATGACCTTCGACCGAGCGGCGCCGTCTTTGATCGAGAGGTACTGGATCGTCAGCCCACTGAGGTCGTACACCCCGTCGTATGAGCCGGCCGACACGCGCAGCCGCATGGGCGCCTTGCCCAACTCCAGCTTCCAGTCGTTGACGATATCGGTGCTGAGACCGGCCGGCAGCTTGTCGGTGGGCTGCTTGATCGTCAGTTTGGCGTCGCCCCTCGATAGTTCAGGCACCCACGACCGCACGTTGTAGCGTATGGTGCCCGAGGCCAGCCCCATGCAGGCGGCGGCTGTCCCCCGATCGACAGCAACAGCGACGACATCCGGTGGTGCATCGCCCG
>JAKAHF010000250.1 GCA_021815245.1 Actinomycetes bacterium | reverse complement strand
AGGAGAACCGCATGCGTGCCGAGATCCTTGCGGGCAGCACGCTCAGTAAGGTTGGCTACCTCTCCCGCTGGGAGAAGAAGTAGCCGCCATCCGCCTCAGACCCTCCCGGCTGCGGCGACGCCCGTCCGGGCCGGAAGGGTCTGAGCGCTTCCCTCAAGCGCCGCCGACGTGGTGAACCGCGACACGTGGCGCTATCATGACGCAACCATGCCGGTCTACGACGTCATTCTGATCCATCCCCCCGCGGTCTACGATTTCCGCGAGAAGCCGATCTTCCCCGGCGCCCTTGGGCGCGACATGGCGACCGTGCAGTTCAACAAGGTGCCCATCGGCATGCTCAGCATCGCCGATTACCTCGACCGCCACGGCTACCAGGTCGTCGTCGACAATCTCTGCGACCGCATGCTCACGTCGCCAGGGTTCGACGTCGAGCAGCACCTGCGCGCTCTGTCGGCCCGTGTCTTCGGCATCGGCCTCAGCTTCCAGCAGCATGCCCCGGGGGCCCTCGCCATCGCCCGCCTGGTCAAGGAGCTGCACCCCGACGCCCTCGTCATCATGGGCGGCCTCACCGCTACCCGCTTTCACGAGGAGATCGTGACGAAGTACGAGTTCGTCGACGCGGTCGTGAGAGCCGAGGCCGAAAAGCCGTTGCTGCAGCTCCTCCGCGCCTATGAGACCAAGGGGCGTCTGACGCCGACCCCCAACCTGACCTACCGAGATGACTCGGGCGCCGTCACGGTCACTCCCCTCATGGAGGCGAGCAGCGACCTCGATGACTTCGAGTTCACCCGGCTCGACCTACTCGATCCGCAGACCTCGGTGCACATCCCCGGGGCTCCGAGCCGGTGGAGCCTCGTCGTCTGCCGTGGATGCGCCTACGACTGCGCTATCTGCGGCGGATCGGCCTATACCTACAAGAAGTACTTCGGCATGCCGCGCCCCGCGTTTCGCAGCCCGGCCAAGGTCGTTTCCGACGTCCAGAAGCTCATCGCTCAGAACGTCCGCTTCATCGGCCTCTATCAAGACCCGCGCGTCGGCGGACGCCGGTACTGGCAGGAACTGGTCGACCGCTTCGTTCAAGAGAAGCCCGTATTCGAGCGCCTCTCGCTTGACCTGTTGGCCCCCGCCGGTGAGGACTTCATCAGCGAAGTGGCCAAGATCGGCACCAACGTCATTCTGCATTTCTGCCCCGACACGGGCTCCGACCAGGTGCGCGGAGCGCTCGGCCGGCACTACACCAACGACGACATCCGGGCCACGATCAAGGCCTGCCTGAAGTACCGCATCCCGGTCACCAATTTCTTCTCGGTAGGCCTCGCCGGAGAGACCGAGAAAGAGATGCGCGAGACCTGGCAGCTCTGGCAAGAGCTCGACGCCCTCAACAAGGAGGCGTTCAAGAGCTCGGGCATGCAGTACATCAAAGACGCGATTCCCGCCGGCGGCCAGGTACTAGGGCCCATCGTCCTCGACCCCGGTTCAAGGGCGTTCGACGACCCCGCGGCCCATGGCTACCGGCTTCTCTATGAAGACTTGGAGCGCTACGTCGAGGGCCTTTCGCAGCCCACCTGGGACCAGTGGCTCAACTACGAGACCTCCCTGCTCGACCGCAAGAGCATGCTCGACCTGATCTATCAGACCATGGAGTTCGTCATCGACCAGCGGGAGCGCGACGGCCTCTACGGTGGCTCGCAGGCATTCTACGAACGCTGCCACCTGCACGCCGACAGGGTCATCGTCAACGAGATGGAGAGCGTTCGGGCTCTCTCAGACCCCCAGGAGCGAGAGGATAGGGCGGTACGCATGCGCGAGACGCTCGACGCTCTCGAGAAGAAGCGCACCTTCTTCTCGATGGCCTTCGTCAAGTGAGGCGAGCCCGTCTGGGGCTCATTGGCGCCTGAGCCTCTCATGTATCATCCAGTGAACGTCTGAACATCGAAGTCGAGGAGAGTCCCCATGGCAAATCCCAACGGCCCGTACCCGGGAAGGCAGCTGTTCGCCGGCTTGACCAAGGCCGAGCACCCCTGTTTCGCGTATCTCGTCACAGGCCGGTCGCCCGAGAGCCGTCAGCGGGTGGCCGTGCAGGTCGACAACACCGTGCGCATGGGACCCATCGGCGACGCTCCCTATGACCCCTTGCGTCACTACTCCGCGGTCAAGTTCGACGACGCTACCGGCACCCTGGCCGTCTCCAACGGCATCCAGACCGAAGCTGTCTATGAGATGTACAAGCTGCTGGTCAACGTCGGCTCCGCGCGCGCCGAGCAGTACCTTCGGACCATCATGGAGGGTGCCGACGCCGAGCCCGACAGCTACCACACTCCTCGCATCGCGGCCTGCCTCTTTCCGGCTCTCGACGGTTCGGGTCTTGAGTGCATGGCCGCCATCAAGGCCGACGGCGCTCCCGCGGCCGTCTACCGCGTGCCGGGCAGTCCGGGCATGCTCTCCGGAGTCTCGGTCTACAAGGGCGACCTCGCAAAGCCTGAAGCCCGCGATCCCCAATCGGGCCTGACCGCCCTGGAATGTGCGGCCACGTCTCCCGCGGAGCTGGCGGCCGGTCTCTACGACCTCTCGGCTGCCGAGTACGACGGCAACGACATCCGTGTCTGCGCGGTAGCCGGCGTATGGAATGGCGAGACCTGGGAACTCGCTATCAGAAACCGCTAGCGGTCTACTCCGATAGGTCGAGCCTGATGTTGTCGATCAGTCTCGTGCCGCTGCCGTCGAACCGAACGGCGAGCGCCACGAGCGTCTCGTCCGTGAGCGTCGTCACAGGCATCAGCGTCTTCGCGTCGACGATCTCGATGTAGTCGATCTCGCCCTCCGTCGCCTCGGCAAGGACGTCACGCACCGCCCGATCGAGGGAGGCCGCGTCGCGTTCTCCGGCTTCCTTCAGGCGTCGCGCGGTGGTCAGCGCCCGGTAGAGCGCCGGCGCCTGCGCGCGTTCCTGCTCGGTCAGCCGCACGTTGCGCGAGCTCATCGCGAGACCGTCGGCTTCGCGTACCGTGGGGCAAGGAACGACGGTCATCGGCATGTTGAGATCGCGTACCATCCTGCGGATGACCGCGAGTTGCTGCGCATCCTTCTCTCCAAAATAGGCCTTGTCGGGGGCACAGATGTTGAGCAGCTTGGTGACGACCGTGCTCACACCGCGGAAGTGCCCTGGTCGCGAACGACCGCAGAGCCCGTCGGTCAGACCCTCCACATCCACCCAGGTCGAGAAGCCTACGGGATACATCTCGGCGTTCGACGGGCAGAAGATCAGGTCCGCCCCGGCCTCCTGAGACAGCCTTACGTCTTGTGCCAGCGTGCGTGGATAGCGCGCGAGATCCTCGTTCGGACCGAACTGCGTGGGGTTGACGAAGATCGACACCACTACTGTGTCGGTCTCGGCCCGGGCCTGCCTGATGAGCGACAGATGCCCTTCGTGGAGCGCCCCCATCGTCGGCACCATCCCGACTGTCGCGCCCAGTGCCCGGGCTTCGCCTACCGCCCTTCGCACATCGGCCACGGTCTCCATGCACGGGATGGGGTCGCTCACTCGATGGTCCTTTCCGGATAGGGGGAAACTGGTGGCGATTCTCTCAGGACCGCCCACGCGACGGGAGGTCGGAGACCGACGGCACCCCATCGACGCCTCTCGCCGACCGAACGGCGCGGCGGATGCTCGCGGCCACGGCTTCAGCGGCGGCGGCTCCAACCTGGAATACGTTGCCGGGTCTGGCGCCCGTCGCGAGCACGAACACGCAATCGCCATCCACAGGGGTATGCACGGGGTTTATGGCCCGCGCGAAACCGTCGTGACTCATGCGAGCGACCACCCCACACTGCAGCTTGTCGAGCCGCGCGTCGGTCATGACGACGGAGAGCGTGGTGCTGTCGAGCGGAAAGAAGTTGGGTGCGCTTGGCGCCCTGAGAAGCACCTCGGCGCTGTTCGCGAACCCACCGTCTCGCCTCGCCCCGGCAAGAATGCCGCCGTTCTCGTCATAGACGTCACCGAGAGCGTTGACGACGGTCAGGGCGGTCACGGTCACGCTGCTCGAGTCGGTCATCGCACCGGTCTGATCTTGCGGTCGCGGCCCGACCACGACGGTCGCCACGCCGATGCCGCCTTTCATCATGCCGTCGGCCCCGAAGATCTTGCCCACCGTGGCCCCGGTGCCCGCTCCGACCGATCCCTCCTCGATGGTCGTGCCTGCCGCCATGGCGGCCCGATAGGCATCGTCGGGTTTGGGATACGCCTCGAAGCTGCCCACACCAAGATCGTAGATGACGGCTGCCGACACTAGAGGTATTCGGGCATAGGGAGTGCGGTAGCCGAAGCCGTTCTCGCGGAGCAGGCGCGAGACCCCTGCCGCGGCGCCAAGGCCGGGCGCGCTTCCGCCGGTCAGCAGAACCGCCTGCAGTTCGCCGACCGAAGCGTATGGAGAAAGGAGCGCCGTCTCGAGCGTGCCCGGAGCACCGCCCCGTATGTCGACCGAGCCGGTCACGCCGGCGGGCGCCAGGACGACAGTGCACCCCGTGACGCCCTCATAGTCGGAGTAGTGCCCGACCGCCAGCCCGTCGATCGCCAACTCCGCGGTCACTGCCGCTCCCTCTCCCTCGAACGTCCCGACACCCCTGCTCTTCTGACCCTAGCGGGAGTTCCTCCTCATCTGATCGAGAAACTCCCCGTTCGACCTGGTCTCGCGGAGCTTCTGAATGAGAAGCTCGATGGCCGCGTTGGGGTCGAGCGCATGCAGCACACCCCGGAGCTTCCAGACCATGGCCGCTTCGGCCTGGGCCATGAGCAGCTCTTCTTTGCGGGTGCCCGAGTTCTCGATGTCGATGGCCGGGAACACGCGCTTGTTGGCCAGCTGCCGGGTCAGGCGCACCTCCCAGTTACCGGTGCCCTT
>JAKAHF010000249.1 GCA_021815245.1 Actinomycetes bacterium | reverse complement strand
GGGTGTTCAGCGACAAGCGGGCCGCCGTCAGCACCGAGTCTGGTCTTCGCTACGCGTGCACCTGCGGACAGGACTTGGGTCCGGTGGACGCCGACTTCAAGGATTCCTGCCGGCTGAAGGAGAGTCCGGCCGGCTCCATCGGCCCGGGCTACACGTCGTTTGCCACGGAGATCATGGACAAGATGTGCTTCCGTGAGTTCTTCTGCCCGCGGTGCGGCGCACGATTGGCTACCGAAGTGGCCTGCAAGCAAGACGACTATCTCTGGGATATGCAACTGCGGGTGTAGGTGAAGTTTGAACGCGTCGCCCCGTTGCGATTTGACGGGGCCGCCGCCCAATGCTAGGTTGTTGAACGCGCGTTCAGGATAATGCGATCAGCGGGCGCCGGAGCAGGAGAAGGAGCCTGAGAAGGAGAGACGGGATGTTGCTGGAGAATCGAGTAGCGATCGTCACCGGTGGAGCGAACGGCATGGGCCGGGCTATCTGCGAGCTCTTTGCCGAGGAGGGCGCGAAGGTCACTATCGCCGACATCGACACGGCAGGCTCGGCTGAGACCCTGAGCCGTATCGAAGCCGCTGGGGGGAAGGCTCTCGCCGTGCGGTGCGATGTAACCAGCACCGCCGAGATCAAACAGATGGTCGACGCCACGGTCGAGGCCTTCGGCGGGATCGACATTCTCGTGAACAACGCGGGCGCGATCCTCGGCGCCCACGGCAACCCGACCAACATGTTCACGGTCACTGAGGATGCCTGGGACAAGGTCGTCGACCTCAATCTCAAGTCGTACTTCTTGTGCAGCAAAGAAGTCGTGCCCGTCATGAAAGCGGCCGGCTACGGCAAGATCGTGCACTTTTCGTCGCTCGGCGCCATTAACCCGCCGTCGCCGCATCCGCACTATCACGCTGCCAAGAGCGGAGTCATCGGGCTCACGTACGACATGGCAGCCGAGCTTGGCCCGCTGGGCATCCACGTGAACGCCATCATGCCCGGCCCGATAAAGACCCCCTTCTTCGACACCATCGTCGAGAAGATGTCGCCCGAAGAGGCCGTGGCATTCTTCAAGTGGATGGGCGATCAAGCGCCCCTGCAGCGCATGGGCGAACCCGAAGACGTCGCCAAGGCGGCGTTGTTCCTCGCCTCCGACATGTCCTCATACATCACCGGGGTGGTGCTACCTGTCTCCGGTGGTCTGCCCCTGCCGGGCCACACTACGCACGCGTAGCCGGCGAGCGGGCGCAGCAACGGCAGACCTGACGAACGAGAGGTACTCGAGAGATGGCTGAAGAGACGGCAACCACCGAGCCTTGGGGCGGAATGACCTGCAGGATCCTGCGGATCGACCTGTCGACGGGCACGATCACCAATGAGGAGCGCGATGAGCGCTACTACCGCAAATGGATCGGCGGCTCGGGCATCATCACCCAGATCCTGCTCACCGAGCTGCCGCCCAACGCCGACGCGCTCGGGCCTGAGAACAAGCTGGTGTTCACGCTCAGCCCCGTCGTCGGCACCGGCGTGTATGCCACCAGCCGCAACGGTGCGGGCGCCAAGTCGCCGCTGAGCGGCGGCATAGCCCTGTGCCAGTCGGGCGAGCATTGGGCGGTGGAACTCAAGAAGGCCGGCTACGACGTGCTCATCGTCGAAGGCAAGGCCGACAAGCCCGTGTACATCAGCATCCTCGACGGCGAGGTCGGCATCCGCGACGCGTCCGCGCTGTGGGGTCTTCTGACGAAGGACACCCAGAACGCCATTCGCGAGGAACTGGGCGACAAGCGCGTGCGCGTGGCCATGATCGGGCCGGGCGGCGAGAGCCTGCTGCCCTTCGCGTGCATCATGAACGGTCCCTTCGATGCCGCAGGGCGCGGTGGCCTCGGAGCGGTGATGGGCTCCAAGAACCTGAAGGCCATCGCGGTGCGCGGCACCGGCCGGCCACGCGTCTACGACCGCGAGGCCGTGAAGGCTTTCAACAACTGGCTCACCAAGGACCACTGGGCCCACTTCTGGATCCAGCAGGTGCTGCCCGAGTACGGCACCGGCGGTCCGGAGATGATGGGCATGGAAGCCATCGGTCACCTGCCGGTGCACAACTGGCGCGGCGCTCCGTTCGAAGAGGGTATCAAGGAGGTGCACGGGGGCGCGCTCAAGGACAAGATGGGTCTCCAGCAGGAGGGTTGCTTCGGTTGCCCGCTGCGCTGCAAGAAGCGGCTTCAGTCGGGCGCTCCCTACTTCGTCGATCCTGAGTACGGCGGCCCCGAGTATGAGGGCATGTGCGCGCTCGGCACCAACGTCGAAGTCACCGACGCGGCTGCGATGGTCAAGGCGAACGAGATCTGCAACGCGTACGGCGTCGACGTCATCTCCATGGGTAACACGGTCTCGTTCGCCATGGAGTGCTACGAGCAGGGCATTCTCACGGCGGAAGACACGGCCGGTCTCGAACTGCTCTTCGGCGACGGCGCCAATCTGGTCAAGCTCGTTGAGCTGATCTGCCGGCGCGAGGAGGGCATAGGAGCCTTGCTCAGCCTGGGCTCGGCCGAGGCGGCCAAGAAGATCGGCAAAGGGGCCGAGGCCTACTCGGTGGAGATCAAGGGCGTCCACCCGGGCATGCACGAACCCCGGCTGAACCCCGCCTTCGCTCTCGGCTTCATGGTCAATCCCAACGGGGCCGATCACTGCGCAAACGTGCACGACGACATCCTCGCGGCCGAGCACGGCATAAAGGACTTCAACCAGCTCGGTTTCTACGAGACCGTGCCGGCACTCGACATCGGCCCGCGCAAGGTCGCGCTCTTCAAGGTTGGGCACATCAGGGAGTTTCTCAACGACTGCCTGCTGACGTGCCACCTGGCCTATGTCGGCGTCACCTACAAGCAGCCTGTCGACATCCTGCAGGCCGTCGCGGGCTGGGATGTCAGCACGGCGGAGCTCATCCGCTCGGCGGAGCGCATCCTCACGGCTGCCCGCCTCTTCAACATCAAGCAGGGACTCACGGCCGACGACGACCGGTTGCCACCCCGTTTCTACGAGGACAAGACCACGGG
The DNA here is from genome assembly GCA_021815245.1 of Actinomycetes bacterium. The sequence goes on along the minus strand of JAKAHF010000249.1, from coordinate 1,858 downwards.
CCCGTTCGTCGCCGCCCTCGACCGCGACAAGATGGAGACGGCGAAGCGCTACTACTACGGCCTCATGGGCTGGGATAGCGACGGGGTGCCGACCTCCGAGAAGGTCGAAGAGCTGTACATCTACGATTGAACGACAGACCACGAGTGCGAACACGTGGCAATGAGATTGGAGGCGGGGCATTGATCAAGGTCAAGCAGCAGCGAATGGACGAAGAGGTCTTTCTGCAGAAGCACGAGGAAGTGCTTTCTCTCTGGCCCACGGCCAAGGAAGTCGACCTCGAGGAAGCGATCGCGTACCACAAATCGCTTCCCGACAGCAAGAAGTTCCACAAGGTCGTGAAGCGCTTTCGCGATGAAGGGCGCATCTCGCTCTTCCCCCGCCAGGGCACTCCGCTCGTGGATAAGGAGATCGAACTGATCCAGTCGCTGAACGAACTGGGCATCCACCTCCTGCCGTTCACGACCGACAGCTACACGCGCAACCTGCAACTCGACAAAGTCGAGAAGGGCCTCCAGGAGAGCATCAAGACCGGCAAGGCGGCTCTCAACGGCTATCCGATCGTCAACCACGGCATCAAGACCAACCGCCGGGTGGTCGAGGCCTGCGACGGCGCCCTCGACCCGCGGTCGTCGCGCATCGGCCAGGCCCTGGTCGGCGAGATGGCGTTCGCGTCGGGCATGAGCGCGTTCCCCAACAGCTTCTTCGGGTGGATCGCGGGCTACGACAAGAAGGCCACCGTCGAGGAATGCATCGAGACCGCCCAGTATACGGGTCGCCTCATCGGCTACTACGCCGACCGCGGTGTGATCATCACGACCGACACGCACGGCTGGCTGCCCAACTTCGTGATTCCTATGAGCGTCAACATGGCCACGCAGATCATCGAGTCGCTCATCTCGGCCGAGCAGGGAGTGAAGAGCGTGTTCTGCCAGGTCAACCTACAGGGTTGCCTCAACCAGGACATCGCCGACTTCCATTCGCTGCCCAAGCTCATGCGCCACTACCTCGACAAGTTCGGCCACAGCGACGTCGAGATTGCCGGCGTCTTCGGCAGCCAGTCGCCGCTCTTCCCGTTCCCGCAGGAGATGGGCAGCGCCTTCGGCTACATCGGCTACACCGCGCTGACCGCGGCGATGGGTGGATGCCACGTGGTGTCGGTCAAGACCGTCGACGAGGCCGCGGGTGTGCCCAGTGCCGATTCGCACCGCCAGAGCTACCTGGCCGCCCAATGGATCCTCGGTTGCTGGAAAGACCAGAAGTTCGAGATCGACAACGCGGCCATCCGTGAGGAAGAGCAAGTCTGCCAGGCCGAAGTGCACGCCATCCTCGACAAGGTGATCGAGATGGGCAACGGCGACATCGCCGTGGGCACGGTCAAGGCCGTGGAGGCCGGTGTGCTCGACTCGCCCATGTCGATCAACGTCCACGCGGCCGACAAGGTGCTCGGCATCAGGGACAACGACGGGGCCTGCCGCTACCTCGACTTCGGCAACCTGCCCATCCCTGAAGACATCAAGGACTTCCATCGCCAGAAGGTGGCCGAGCGTGAGCGGGCCGAGGGCCGCAAGATGGACTACTACACCTCAATCGAAGACTTCTGGGGTATCAGCAAGGGCCGGCTCAAAGGCGTACCGACACCGCCCCCGGAGCGGTAGGACCGATGCATGACCCCCAAGTGGCACATCCGGCGCAGGCGCTTCGTCTCGATGCTCTGGGCCACTATCGGCGGAGGCTGACATGAGACTCGACGGCAAAGTAGCGATAGTCACCGGGGGCGGAACCGGCATCGGCAGAGCGATTGCCGAGCGGTTCGTGGCCGACGGAGCGTCCGTCGTCATCACCGGACGGCGTGAGGAG
>JAKAHF010000248.1 GCA_021815245.1 Actinomycetes bacterium | reverse complement strand
TACCGCATCGCGCAGCCGGCGCTCCTCGGCCCGCGCCGCGCCGGTGCGGAGCACGCTGCTCACCAGGCTGGCTTGGTGGCTCTTGTGGAGGCCGACCAGCACGTTGTCCAACACGGTAAGACCGACAAATGTCAAACCCTGCTGAAACACCCTCGATATGCCGAACCGCGCGATGCGGTAGGGGGCCCATCCGGTGATGTCTGCGCCGAGGAAGATCACCGATCCGCGATTGGGCGACAGAAAACCGCTTATCAGATTGAACACGGTGGTCTTGCCCGCTCCGTTGGGCCCTATCAAACCGAGGATCTCGCCTTCGTACACGTCCAGGTCGAGGCTGTTGACGGCCTGCAGCCCGCCGAAGCTCCTCGTCAGCTGTCTGGTGCAAAGCACAAGGCTCATGGCAGTTTCTCGCCTTCGACGGTCTTCGCGGTCTCGGCCGCGGGACGCGCCCGGCTTGCGCCGCGCAGAGCGCCCCAGGGGCGCACATCGATGAAACCGAGGACACCTCTCGGAAAGTACATGACGATGAGGATGATGATCACCGCGGTGATGATCGGCTCGGCGCTGCCTGAGACCCGCAGCAGCTCAGGCAGAAAGACCACGATAAGCGCGCCTGCCAAGGACCCGATGACCAGGTAACTCAATCCTCCGAGAAAAGCGATGACCAGGAAGTCGACTCCGGCGAAGACGCCGAAGGTCGAAGGCTGCACGGAGGTCATATACGAAGCGTAGACGGCGCCGAGCAGGGCCGGAACCATCGACATGACCACGAAGTTGATGAGCCGGTACGTGAAGGGATTCACCCCCACGCATTGTGCGAGCTTGGGACTACTCGCCAGGCCGAGCCACCCTCGTCCTGTCCACGCCGCGCTGAAGGCAAGCATGACGAGCACGGCGACCGCCGAGAAAGCGAGCGTCAGATAGTAGTACGAGCCGACCGAGCCAAAGCGGATGAAGCCGATACTACTCACCGCCGGCACCGAGGAGACGCCGGCCGCCTGGCCGAAGAACTTGAAGGTTTGGAAGATCACGGGGATCAGGGAGGCGAATACGATAGAGAACATCATGCCGAGCGCTCCCGCGAAGCGGCAGACGATGGTGCCCAGTACGAGGGACACGACGAGCGCCAGGCCAAGGGTCACGGGCAGCGCCGCCCAGAAGCCCATTCCTGCCTTTGTCGTCAGAAGTGCCGTCGAGTACGCCCCGATGCCCCAGAAGGCCGCGCTTGCGACGTTTATCATGCCTGCCCGCATTCCCAGGGTGACCGTCATGCCGAGCACGGAATAGGTCAAGGTCAAGATGAGCAGGTGAACATAGTACGAATCGCGGACCATCTTTGGCAGCGCAATCATGACGGCCAGACCAACCGCCACGGCCACCCACCTCCAGCGACCCTGGATGCGCCGATTCGCAGTCACGAGCGACCGCACCTCCCCAGGGGGATCCTCCAAAGGCTTGCCAAACAGCCCCCCGGGCCGGAAAAAGAAGAACAGCGCGACGATGCCGAAGAAGACCATCTGTCCGACGCCGGCGCTCAAGAGGAACTGGCTGAACGAAAGGATGAGACCCAGGATCACGCCGGCGCAGATCGACCCGAGCATGCTGCCAATGCCTCCGAGCATGATCACAAGGAGTACGACGAAACCCGTCTGTCCCATCGTGACGTTGATGCCGAACAGCGGCGCCATAAGCCCGCCCGCAAAGCCGGCCAGTCCGAGCCCAATGGCGAAGATGGCAGTGCCCATCCAGCCGGGATTCACACCGTGGAGAGCGGCAACGCTTGGGCTGAACGCCAGCGCGCGGGCGCCCCGGCCGATTCTCGACTTCTGCAGGAAGAAATGAAGGGCGATCAGCACGATGATGCTGATGACGATCATGACCGCCCGGTCAACCCCGATCACGACCCCCTCGATCCTCCACGAGCCGCTGAACACCCGGGGGAGGCCACGCGGACTAGTGCCGAACGCCAGGAGAACGATCTGGTAGAGGACGGTGAAAAGCATGATCGACGTGATAAGCGCTTTCGACAGTGCCTGCTCGCCGGCGTTGACCTTGCGCATCACCAGAAGGTAGACGATGGCCCCGCCGATGGCCGTCAGGAGGCTCCCGATCACCACGGCGGCGAAGAAGGGAACACCAACCTGCATCAACGCCCACGTGAAGAAGGCCCCCAGAGCGTAGAACATTCCGAAGGCGACGAAGAACACGTTCGTGACCGATAGGATCAGGTTGAAGCCGGCCGCCATGAAGACGTAAACCAAGCCGATGGCGAGACCGTCGAACATAAGCTGTATGAAGGTCGCGAAGCTCACTCGATCCATCCCAGTCGGAGTTGTGGGCCTTGGACGCGAGACGAGGCGGGCTCCTGGGCGGATCCCTTGGCAGCCCGCCTCGTCCGACTACGCGTTTCAGTCTCCAATCATGCCGATCCTTATGAGCTCGGCGGCCCCGCGGCGCCTGGAGCCCCACCCGGAGCCTCACCCGGAGCCGCGCCTGGGGGTGGACCAGACGGAACCGCCCAGGCCGCGGCGCAGTATTTCGCGACATCGTCGAGACCGACCGTCTGAACATTGGTCAGCTTGCCGCCGCTCACCGTAGCCATCAGGTTCTCCATGACCTGGCAGACCGTCTGGTCGGTGACACCGGCGTCCGGCCGACTGACCATCTTGGCCTTGCCGTGCGGTCCGTCATTCTCAAAGCCGGCGGCAAGCACCGCGGCGACTGCCGCTGCGTCGATGCTCCCCGCCTTCTGCACTGCCGCTCGATAGGTGTAGAAGATGTCACCACCCATGAAGTCGGGGTCATCCCACGCGCCGTACTTGGCGACATAGTCGGCCATCTGCTCCTGTGCGACCGCGTTGGGGCTATCCGTGGCGGTCGGGAAGCAGCCGGTGACGAGGCCGTCCAACTCGGTGAGCGGGCCGATCTTGCTGAGTTGGCCGGGGAGGAGCTCGGTTGGGCACAGGCATATGCCGGGGAACGAGGCCTCCCGGAGTGACCGCATGAGCTGAAAGAGCCCGGTGTCGGTCATGCCCAGGATGCACACGTCGGGGTTGGCCGCAAGGACCCTGGTGGCGACGGCGGTGAAGTCCGAGGTTCCCGTCGGGTAACTGACCGCTTCGAACTCGTACCCAAGCATCTTGACGATGGCAGTTTGCACCCCCAGCATGCTCTGGCCCGGTATGCTGTCCTCCGACACGCCCACCCACTTCTTGGGTTGCTTGCCGGTGTAGACGGGAAGGTAGTTGACCCGCACCGGCGTTTCGACGGGCAGCATGCTGACGTTGAATGAGTACTTGTACTGAGGGTTGAACACGTTGGAGAGCATCGACTCCAGTAGGGTCAGAGTCTTCGCTTCCTCGGTTACGCTCAGCCAGGCTCCGCCCATCGGATCGCCGAAGATGACGTTCGCCTTGTCCTGAGTGACCAGCCTTTGAACGGCCGATCGGCTCGTCGCGGCTTCTGACTTGCCGTCCAAAGGAATGAGCTCGAGCGCGTACTTCGAGCCTCCGACGTCCCAACCGCCGCGGTTGTTGGCCCCTTCGATCATCGCTTCCAACACCCTCTGGTTGTTGACCAACTGGGGGATGCTGAAGTCGGTGATGAGGCCGATCTTGATCTTGCCGGCCACCGAGGCGGTCGTGGACGATGCGCCAGCAGCCGTGATGGTTGCTCCTCCGGCACTCGAAACTGTGGTCGAACTCGCAGACGTTGCCGTGCTTGCAGGTGTCTCACCTCCGCACGATGCGAGCACATCAGCCAAACCGCCGCCGACGACCACCGCTGCCCCGGCAATGCCGGCAAGCCTGAGAAACTGGCGGCGACTCAGCGCCGCCCCGGACGGAATGATCTCTTCCGACCGGCCATCCTGGTCGTGAATACTCACAATGACCCCTTTCCCCGGTTCCGAACCCTACCGGGACAAACGCCCCCTTTGCTCATTTCAAGCCCGGCGTATCGGGGGCCTTGCCATCCTGAGCAACAGCGTATACTATCTGACTGAGTAAGACAAGTAGGTTGTCGCGGCAAGCGGAGGCACACCAACATATGGCCGATTCGAAAGACATACCGAGTGAGTACAAGCGCATCAATAGCGCCATCTTGCAGTTCCTGTTGGACGGCGAAAAAGGCCGCATCCAGGTGGCGGCGGACGTGAGCCGGATGGCCGGTGTTCCTGTCTCGGCCTCTGCGCTCCTCGTTATCGAACGTTTGCGCCCAGGGTCGATGCGGGTGAACGATCTGGGCGCGACCGTCGGCATCACCTCGGGAGGCATCACGAGGCAGGTCCAGGACCTTGAGGCGAAAGGGCTCATCGAAAGGAAGCCTGACGAGACGGACAAACGCGCGGCTATCGTCGGGCTCTCCAGCAAGGGGATGGACGTTGTCCGTCTGGCTGACGCCATCCGGGACTTCTCGACCCGGCGGGCATTGGGTCAGTGGGAGACCGAGGAAGTCGAGCGAGTCGCGCCACTGCTCGAACGTCTGGCGGACGGGCTGCGCCGGGGAGCCGCGGGGACAAGCGTGTTCGACGCCATTCCCTTTGACGTGACCACCCCTGTCGACGAGTGGATCCGGCTGATGGACGGCGAATGAGCGCCGGCAGCGCCGCCTCCACTTGTTGAGCCGCCTCCGCGCGACGAACACGAAATGCTCCTAGAAACGGCTCTTGGATGATGGGGAGAGAGATCTTGAAAGACAACGCCTTCACGACAGACGCAGGTGAACAGCAGAACGTGGTCGGACTGGGCTTCTGCGGTCCCAGCGCCGGCTCGAACACCTCGGTCGCCGAGGCGAAAGACGGCAAGCTGATTCGTCTGAGACCACTTCACTTCGACTGGAAATACGAGCGCGAATCCCTCAATCCCTGGCGCATGGAAGTCAGGGGGAAGGTCCTCGAACCACCCATGAAGTCCCTGAGATC
>JAKAHF010000247.1 GCA_021815245.1 Actinomycetes bacterium | reverse complement strand
ATCTATACACAGGGGTGCCTTCTTCCGCGGCCTACTACGACTGCGATGCCTGGTTCGCCGCGTGCCGGCAGGCGCTCGAGGAGTTCCGGCCGGACATGGCGTCGGTGCGGGGCTTCACATCGGGTAAGGCGCTGGAATACCTCGATCCCAAGGTGTGGTTGTGGCCGGGCCACGGCACGGACGCCGAGACGGGCGAGTTCCAGACGCACGAGACCGAGAGCCTGCAGGACGACGAGTACGACTTCTTCATGAAGGAACCGGCGGATTTCATGCTGCGGCGTCATCTGCCGCGGCTCTATGGGAGCCTCCAGGCGCTCTCGAAGCTCCCGCCGCTGTCCGATACCCTATGGATCGAACCTTGGGCCGGCGAGATTCTGGCGATGTCGGTCACCGAACCGGAGGTCGAGGAGGCGATCCAGAATCTTCTTCACGCCGGGCACGAGATGAGGAAATGCCTGCCGAGGATGCACGAGTTCCAGCAACTCCTGCTGGAATACGGCGTTCCGTCCGGCGCGCAGGGGGGTGTGCTGCCACCGTTCGACATGGTGTCGCATGCCGTAAGAGGCATGAAGGGCACGATGCTCGACATGTTTCGCCGGCCGGACAAGCTCCTCGAGCTGTGCGAATTCCTGCTCCAGAAGGCGCTCGCTCGGCCCACGCCGCCGCCGAACGAGTACGGCCATACTCGGATGTTCATGACGAATACCAGAGGCTCCGACAACTTCCTATCGAACGAGCAGTTCGAGAAGTTCTACTGGCCGCATGCGAAGAAGCTGATGCTGACCTTGATAGAACGCGGCATGACGCCCTGCATGTTTCTCGAGGGCAATTTCGACAAGAAACTGGAATACTTGCTCGAATTGCCCAAGGGGTCCACGCTCATCCGGCTCGATCGTACCGACATCTTCCGGGCGAAGGAGATACTCGGTGGCCATCTCTGCATCGAGGGAAACGTGCCGGTCTCGCTGCTGCAGGCGGGGACCGTCCAAGAGGTGAGGGACTACTGCAAGAAGCTGATCGACGTGGTAGGAGCGGGCGGAGGCTATATCCTCAGCCCGAGGAGCACCACCACCCATGTCAAGCCCGAGAATTTGAAGGCCATGATCGACTTCACCAAGGAATACGGTAGGTACTGACCCACCTTCGGGTTGGGGCATGTCGTGGAGAGCGCGGATGGAGGAGCCCGATAGAGACGATATGAGCGTTACCGCGGTTGCTGCGGCCGAAGAGCGGGGCGACACCCGCCAGAGGCTGATCGACGCGGCGGTCGACCTGTTCCTCACGGTCGGATACCCCAATCTTCGCGTGGTCGACATCACCAATCACGCGGGTGTGGGCAAAGGCACGTTCTATCTCTACTTCAAGAGCAAACGAGATCTGCTGCTCGCGTACTTCAGGCACATCATGGACGTTGTCGATCGCACGGCGAACCCGATGGTCGCAGCGGCCACCGACTACTTCGAGAGAGAGGGAATCCGCATCAGCGGGTCGCTCGAGCGGGGCGTCAACTGGAACAGCATGTTGACGTTTCTCCGAATCTCGGCCGGCTCGCCGGACCCCCAGGTCGTATTGGCGGCCCGCGAGTTGCGGGAACGCATCGGCGGGCTGCCCGGCCGCGATCTGGCGGAAGCGATCAGCGCCGGAGTCTCCCGCCCGGTGGACACGGAACTGGCGACGCTGATGATAGTGGGAATGACCGAGGCGTTGGCGTGGCGCAGCCGGCAGGACGATGCGTATGACGCCCCGGTGACTGCTGCCTTCTTACGCGACCTGCATCGCCGGACGCTGACGATTCTTGCGGACGATGACCCCAGGTTGATTCAGGCGCGCGCGATGGTGCAGCGGAGCGAGCTCGTGGAGCGGGCTATCGACGATGCGCTGCCGGGGACCGTGGCCGGGGCGGAGGCGGTCGACACTCGACAGAGGATCGTCGACTCGGCAGTCGACCTCCTGCATAGAGTCGGATATGGCAGCCTGCGCGTGGATGACATCACCGAGCATGCCGGCGTAGGCAAGGGAACGTTCTATCACCATTTCGACAGCAAGCAGGATGTGCTGCTCGCCTTCTTCGAGCGGGTGGCAAGGAACATAGAGGACGTCGAGGATCGGATAGCGGCCGCCGAAATCGACTACCTATCGAAGGTCGCGCTGCGGATGCGACTGTGGCTCGAGCCCAGCAGGCACTGGGATAGAATCGTGACGTTCGCGCGGATCATGGCGGGTTCGGACAGTCCCGAGATCGCCGGGGGAGGCCGGCAGGTATTCAGAAGCCTCGTCGACGCCGGCAAGCGAGACATCGAGCAGGCGATGACAGCGGGGTTGGTCCGCCAGCTCGATTCCGAACTTGCCGTCACGGCCATCCTCGGCATGGGTGAGGTCCTGGTATGGCGGGCGGGACAGGACGACGTCTACGATCCGGCTACCATCCTTGCTTTTATGGCCGACATGTTCTGCAGGGCCTTCCTCGTCGCGCCGGCAGACTGACGGTATCTCTCCCTCCTAACGCCCGGCCTCGGTCAGTGTCGCCCCGCGTATCTTCCTGGTCATGAACGGCGGCGGCACCGAGGTAACGCTGGCTGCCATGTCGGGGCTCACCGTGGTCGAACCGACGGGGGAGACCCACAGAACCACGTTGCCCCCCGGATCGCCGGCGACGAGGATGGCGAGTTGCTGAGGGTCGGCGAACGCCGGTAGCAGCATCCCCGGTCCGCAATCCTCGGGCGTGATGAAGGGCACCATCGGTGAGCTGGCGAAGGCCTTCACCATCTGCTGCTCGCCCGAACTGAGTTGCTCCCAGGTTGTGGACGTCTTCTGCTGGAGCAATTCCGCCAACGACTTCTTTGTGAATCCGGCGTTGGCAAGCTGCCGCGCGATGGTTGGATTAAGCGCCAACTGGTAGCGGCAAGCCCCCGAAAACATCATCTTGGTGATCGGCGAGCCTGAACCCTTGATCATGCCGGCAATGACGTCCAGCGACTGCTCCATGGTGAGCGAAGTCATGCCCCCGCCCGGCCCCTGCCGGTTGTACGACATGGTCTCGTTCACCGTCACCGTGCTGTCTCCCGGCGCGTAGCCGCACGTCGCCGCGAACGATTCCCACGGGTTCAGTCGCTCGTTCTCCGGGAAGGTGAAGCTGCAGAAGCCCTCCGGGTCGCCGACGTGGCCGGGGTCTGCATCCATCAGTCGCCACCCGATGTTGATGAGGCACAGACCGATCGCCCGCCCGATGGTGTTGTTCGCCCGGTTGCCTCTCCCCAGGAAGCCCATCCCCGCGTTCATGCCGATCTCCTCGGCGATGGGACCGTTGACCCAGACGATGGGAGTGGGGGAGCCGGTCGAAGTTGACAGGTGGTAGAGGTTGAAAGCCGGGTCGGCCACGCATTCGATCGCCGCGATGATCACCGGCAGATACTCTGGTTTCGCTCCCGCCATCACCGCGTTGATCGCAATCTTCTCGACGGTCGCAAGGCCGTTGCGAGGAGCCAGCCGGCCGATCTCCTCGCCGGGCGCACGACCGGTGCCGGTGAGCATGCGGGCCACAGCCTCGCGGGTGGGTGGAGTCACCGGGAGGCCGTCGCTTACGTAGTTGTCCACCATGTACTGCTGGAACCGTTCGAGCACCTCGTCGTGGCTGCCACCGCCGAACGTGAGCGGTCCGTAATCATAGGAACGGGGCTGCGGGTTACGCTCTTCCTCGGTCAGCGGACTTGTCAACGTCTCGACGATCGAATCGAGCACCGAGGCGGCGACCGCCTTCATTCTCTCCGGATAGCCTTCGGCTCCCATATAGTCAAGGGTTGGCACCGATACGATGCGCAGCGTCGGCATGCCGTGCACCTCGGCCAGGCGTTTTCGCTGGGTGACGAGCCCTTCGACCGATACGGTCGCTCCCGGCTTGCCGAGCCGTTCGAGTTTGACGTCATAGTCCACGATGCTCGAGCCCGACGTCTTCACGCCCTGCAGCCACACGTCACACGCCTCGGCCACCCGAGCCGTGTTGTCCGGCTGCATCGGATTCGTCGGGGAATCGAATCTGAGTACCGTCGCCGCCGGATACCTTTGCTTGATCAGTTCCTCGACCCCATCGAAGAAGTTGATCGCGTCTTGCTTCTCGCTGAGGAGCGCGATCCTCTTGCCGTTGAGGTCGGACACCCGGGGATTGGTGAGACCGGTCACCGGCACCGGGGGCAGGACGCCACGCGGGTTGAGCACCTCGAGCGTGATCGCGGCTTGCCGTTCCACGTCTACCTCCACTTGTCGATGCCGTTGCACACCGGCGGGTTCAAATGCCACGCCTGAGCGATCGGGATGCTGGTCTCGCCGCCAACGACGACGACTTTGATCGCAAAGTCGGGCATCTGCAGCGCATTCTGCTCGGACGCCCGGTCTTTTCTCACGGCGGCGACGTTGCCCATATCGATGTTGTACCAGTTCGGTTTGGGGCTCATCACGTTCTCACGGGCGTGCTCGAGGACGTACTTCTCGATGTCGGCCTTGCTCAGCTTGTGCACCCTGTGGTAGTGCCTCGCCCCCTCCAACGACATGAGCAACATGCCGCTCACCTGCGGGAAGGTACCGAAGGCCGTCGCCAGATGGTCGAGGTCACCGCTGAAGCTCCAGTGGCACCATCCGCCCGCGCCGAGACTCACCACGCTTTCGTCCGCTTTGAAGCCCTGCGACACGTGGAACGGCTCCCACGGGCTTTCCTCTTCGTGCTCCGGGAAGCACCAACCGTACTTGATGGGGCTGCCCTGGGTACTCATGTCGCTTGCGCCGGGCACCGACCCACCCAGGGAGAAGATGGCGAGCCGCAGGAAGCGGCCGATGGTGGCGTTGGGCCGGCAACCCGGTCCCATGGCGTTCGAGCCCTTGTTCATGCTGAGCTCGTTCCTTATGGGCCCATTGACGAGCGTCATGATGCTGAAG
>JAKAHF010000246.1 GCA_021815245.1 Actinomycetes bacterium | reverse complement strand
ATGACGACCGGGCTCTGCGAATCCGACGGCTCGGTCGGGCAGCGCCTCGTCGACTTCTTCGCGGCCCGGGCCGCCGGCGGCGCCGGTCTGATCATTGCGCCCTTCGCGCCGCTGCAGACGGGGGCGGTAGTCGACGCCGGCCTGTTCGCAGACCGGTTCGTCGAACCGGCGCGGCGGTTGACCGAGGCGGTGCACAAGAACGGCGCCGCCATCTCCGCTCAGCTCATCGTGACCTATGGACTGGGCGCCGAAGTCGTGGGTCCCTCACCCGTGATGAACGCGATCCTGCGGACGGTACCCCGGGAGCTCGGCCCTGCCGAGATTCGCGCGATCGTCGAGGGCTACGCGGCCGCCGCGGCCCGCGCGCAGGCGGCGGGCTTCGACATCGTCGAGATCATGTGCGGAGGCGGATACCTGCTCAACCGCTTCTTGTCGCCCCTCACCAACCGGCGCGACGACGCGTACGGCGGCAGTCTCGAGAACCGGCTGCGAATCGTGCTCGAGATCGTCGCGGCCATTCGGGCACGCACGGGCTCGGCGCTGCCGGTCATGGTGCGTCTCAACCTCGCCGAGCACATGGAGGGCGGCAGCACTCTCGAAGACGCCCTGTGGTTCGCGCGCCGACTGGAAGCCGCTGGGGTCGCCGGTTTCACGTCGTACACCGGCTGGCACGAGTCGCCGGTGCCGACCGTGCAGGCCTCGGTACCCAGGGGCGGTTTTGCCCACTTGACCGAGGCGCTCAAGCGGGTGGTCACGGTGCCGGTGGTGGCGGCGAATCGCATCAACAGCGCGGCCGTCGCCGAGGCGATTCTGAGCCAGGGCAAGGCCGACCTCGTGGGAATGGGCCGCGCGCTCCTCGCCGACCCGGAGCTGCCCCTGAAGGCGCAGCAGGGCAGGGAGGACGAAACGGTGCCCTGCATTGCGTGCTCCAACTGTCTCACCGCTATGCTCGTCACCTACCGCAGGCCTATGGAGCCCGCGACGACCGTCTGTGCCGTCAACCCGGAGTTTGCGCCGCCCGTGGCGCCTGGCGGGTCGCGCACCGGCGGGTCGCACGCACCCAAGAAGGTCATGGTTGTCGGAGCCGGTCCTGGCGGCCTCGAGGCGGCGCGCGCCGCGGCCGCGCGCGGGCACCACGTCACCCTCCTCGAGAAGGCCGATCGGCCGGGCGGCCGGCTGCTCGCGGCCGCTCTACCCCCCTTCAAAGACGAGTTGGCCACACTGGCCCACGCCCTGGTCACCCGTGCCGAGCGCGCGGGGGCAGAGATGCGCCTCGGTGAGGCCGCCGATCGCGCGGCGGTCGAGCGCGAGAGGCCCGACGTCCTCATCGTGGCGCTTGGGGCGGCGCCGTCGGTGCCCGATCTTCCCGGCATCACCGACGCCAAGGTCGTGCCGGCGGAGGACGTCCTCAGAGGTGACGTGGCCGTTTCGGGCCAGGTGCTTGTGATAGGAGGCGGACTCGTGGGCTGCGAGACCGCGGAGTACGTTGTCGAGCGGCTCATGGTTGTCCCCGCACCGGCGGCGACGGCTCCGGTGACCGGCGTGACGATCGTTGAGATGCTCGACCGTATCGCCGCCGACGTGCCCGCTACCACGAGGCCGTTTTTGCTCGCGCGCCTCAAGGCCGCGGGAGTGCGGCTGCTGCCGGGCTGCCGCGTAAGCGGGATAGTGCCCGGAGGTGCCACCATCGAACACTCCCAGGGCCCAGGATTCGTGGTTGCCGACACCGTCATCATCGCGACCGGGTACTCCATCGACCGGCAGTCGGTCGGCCAATTCGATGGGGCCGCTCGCGAGGTACACTTCATCGGAGATTGCGCCGGTGGCCGTACCATCAAGGAGGCCATGGAGCAGGGCTTCGCGGTCGGGGGATCGGTCTGAGGGCATCCGGGCACCGGACACTCAGGCACGACGTTCGGGGAGGGGAGTCGCCATGAGGCTTGGGGTTGTGCGCCACGTCTGCGAGCGAATCGGCGTGTCTTTCGCCTGTGTTCTTCTTCTCCTAGCGCTTGGCTGCGACGGTGGAGCTCCAGCGCTCTCCTCGTCGACCACGCCGGCCTCGTCGGTCACGTCAGGCACGACGTCCACCTCTTCGTATCCGCCGCCCTCGGGGCCCCGTACTACCGCGCCCGCCCAGCCTGAGATGCAGGACGGGCTACCCGACGCTGTGGCGGCTACCCGGCGTGACATCTTCGCCGCCGCGCGGGCGCGCGATTTCGCGGCCCTCGAGCGGATCGCCGGCGGTTCCCTCAGATTCACGTTCGGACCGCAGGAGGGCGGACCCGCGGCCTTCTGGCAGGCGGCGGAGCAAGCGGGCGATCCGGTGCTCGCAACGCTCACCTCCATTCTCAACATGCCGTATGGCAAAGCCGAGGGCAACTACGTGTGGCCGTTCGCTCACGCGCTCGATTTCAGCAACCTGACCGACGAACAGATGAGCCTGCTTCACCGGTACTTCGGCGAGGCCGACATCCAGAAGTGGATAGAGTTCGGCGGCTACTTCGGCTACCGCGTGGGCATCAACGAGGCGGGCGCGTGGCTCTACTACGTGGCCGGCGACTGACGGCCCCAACCCAGTGAGCGTTGGGCGGCACGCCGCCACTCGGAGAAGAGGCGGTCACGTTCGGACGCGCCCATGGTGGGGGTGAAGAGGCGGTCTTCGCCGGCGAGCCGGGCGATCTCGGCTTCCGACCAGAAGCCCACGGCGAGGCCGGCGAGCGCCGCGGCGCCCAGGGCGGTCGATTCGCCAATGCGGGGGCGCATGACCGGCACGCCCAGCAGGTCGGCCTGTAGCTGCATCAAGAAGTCGTCGGTTGCGGCGCCACCGTCGGCCCGGAGCGTGCCCACCAGGGCGCCCGACGCCTCCTGCATGGCCTCCAGCACGGCCCGCACCTGCAGGCAAATGGCCTCCTCGGTCGCGCGGGCCAGGTGCTCCGGCCTTGTGCCGCGCGTAAGCCCGATGAGCAGACCTCCCGCATAGGGATCCCAGTAGGGAGCGCCCAGCCCCGTCAGCGCGGGCACGAAGTAGACGCCGCCATTGTCGGCGGCGGTCGCGGCGAGCGGGCCGATTTCGGCGGGGGCGGAGATCACGTTGGTGGCTTCGCAGAGCCACTGAGCGGCTCCGCCGCCCATGAAGACCGATCCTTCGAGGGCGTAGACCGCGTGGCCCCGCGAGGAGGCCGGGGCGCCGAGCACCCAGGCGACGGTCGATAGCAGGCCCTCGCGGGCGGGAGCCGGCTCGTTGCCGACGTTCATGAGCAGGAAGCAGCCGGTGCCGTAGGTGTTCTTGCAGTCGCCCGTATGGAGTGCGCCCTGGCCGAAGAGCGCGGCCTGCTGGTCGCCCGCCAAGCCCGCGATCGGCACCGGCGCGCCGAACCACTCGGCGTCGGTCGTGGCGACCACACCCGATGAAGGGCACAGCGACGGCAGCAGCGCGCGGTCAACGCCGAAGACCTCGAGCAGCCGCCCCGACCAGTCGAGGTCGCGGAGGTCGAGCAACATGGTGCGCGACGCGTTGCTGTAGTCGGTGACGTGCGCCCGCCCGCCCGTCAGACGCCAGACGAGGAAGCTGTCGATGGTGCCGGCACGCAGGTTGCCGCGCTCCGCGAGTGCGCGCGCGCCCTCGCGGTTCTGAAGCAGCCATTCGATCTTCGAGGCGCTGAAGTAGGGGTCGAGGCGGAGCCCGGTGCGGGCTTCGATCTCAGGGCCGAGCCCCACCCGCTCGAGTTCGGCGCAGCGGCCGGCGGTGCGCCGGCACTGCCACACGATGGCATTGCCGAGGGAGGCGCCGGTCTCGGCGTCCCACAGAAGGACGGTCTCCCGCTGGTTGGCTATGCCGATAGCGGCTAGGGCAGAGGCCTCGAGGCCCGCACGTTCGAGGGCGAGCCGGCCGCAGCGCACTTGGGTTTGCCAGACGTCCTCAGGGTCGTGCTCCACCCATCCGGGCTGCGGGTAGTGCTGCGTGAAGGCTTCCTGCGCCGAGCCGAGGACCTCGCCTCCCCGGCCGAAGATGATGGCGCGCGAACTGGTCGTCCCCTGGTCGAGGGCCATCACGGCGCCGCGATTTGTGTCGATTGCCATTGCTCGTACAATAGCAGGCAGCCTCATAGGGCAGGAGCCACCCGCCGGGCAAGGAGCAGCTCATGGAATGGAACGAACCGCTATACACGGAGTCGCCGGCACCCAACGGGCGCACGGGAGTGTTGGTGCTTCACGGCTTCACCGGTTCACCGCGCTCGCTGCAGGAGCTGGCCGCACGCCTTGTCGACGCGGGATACACCGTGGCCCTGCCGTTGCTGACCGGGCACGGTCTCACGCCGGAGGCCATGGAATCGGCCTTGTGGACCGACTGGACCGCCGACGCGGACGGCGCCTTCGGCTGGCTGAAGGAGCGGACCGACCGGGTCTTCGTCGCCGGGCTCTCCATGGGGGGCACGCTCTGCCTGTGGCTGGCCGAGCGGCATCCCGATCTCGCGGGCGTGGTCACGGTGAACGCCTTGTATCGTCATCCCCAGGAACTGCTCATGAGAACGGTGTGCGGCATCGGCGTGCCGCGCTGGCAGAAGGCCGTCGGCAATGACATCAAGTGCCCCGGCGTCGACGAGATGGCCTATTCAAGACTGCCCTCCCGGGCGGCGCGACAGTTGGCGCTGCTTCTCGGTGCGGTGCGGCGCGACATCGCGGCCGTGCGGTGCCCGGCGCTTGTGTTCTCGTCGGTGAACGACCATGTGGTTCCCCCCGCCAACCAGCGGGAGATCTACGAGTCGATCAGCTCGAACGACAAAAGGTTGGTCTCGCTCGACGACAGCTACCACGTCGCCACGATGGACAACGACAAGGAACGGATCTTCTCCGAAACGCTCGCCTTCGTCGCCACTCACTCCACTCACTGAGAGACTCAAGGGCGGCTGAGCGACCCAGCGGGGGCTGGCAAG
>JAKAHF010000245.1 GCA_021815245.1 Actinomycetes bacterium | reverse complement strand
TCGCCAACACCATGCGGAGAGTGTCGTAGCCGGGCAGTTTCTGAAAGTAGGAAACGGTGTCAGGAGTCAGCTCCGAAAGCCTAAGCGGTTTACTGCCGCCGAGCAGGTGCAGGCCGCCCAGTCCCAACCTATTAACGACGTACGAGCTATGCGTAGCTACGAAGAGCTGCTGGTCTTCGCTGGCCAGCTGCTCCATGCGAGACAGAAGAGTGGAGAGGCTCGTGTGTGTGAGATGATTCTCTGGCTCCTCAACCAGTACGAACGTAGCGGTCTCCGCATGCCGGCTCATCGCCAAAGAAATCTTGATCGCTGCCTGTTGTCCTTGGCCCGCCATGGAGAACGGGACATTCGTTACATGCGGCGTAACCGCGCCTTCCCATGAGGTGCGTGCAGTCTGGTCCATGGCGAGAACGATTGGCTGGTCGTGCAGGGTCGCGTGCAGCCCCGCCATCCTGTCGTTCACGCCCTTCAGTGCACTCTCGGACATTGAGGCTTTGATCTTTCGGTATGCGACAGAAATTGCGGCCCGTTCTGTGGGCTGAAGGCCATCGTTGAGGATGTAGCGCAGATGATAGTCGACGCCGGTCGAGGAACGGACAGTCCGCGAATCGATTATTGCTGTGGCAAGCACCTTTGGCCGACTCGTGATGGCCTCATCAGCAAATGTGCGCCAGTCGACTGAGTAGTACTCGACCGGCAGAAGCGTCGATGGTTCCTTTGCCCATTCATCACGCTCCCCAGCGTAGTCGGGATCGGGGGCGATTCGCATCGTCAGCCCTGGGCAGGCGTTTGTCGGAACGTCGGTGTTGATCGCCCCGCAGAACCTCTGAAGCTCGTCGCAGCCCTCGAAGAACAATTCAATGCAGATCTCTGGCCATGGTGCGGCTTCACCCGCCGCAGTCTTCTCGACGAACTCCTCGACGATTTCGGTATTGAACCAATACGGGTTGAGCTCCTCGGACGCTGAGCGGCCGTTGATGCGACCGGTCAGGGCGAGAGCGAGCGCTTCAAGAAGCGTTGACTTGCCACTCTCATTTGCGCCCACTACCAGATTCAACTTCTTGTTGGGCCTGAGGGCGAGGTCCTTGTAGATCCGATATCCGTGTATCTTGATCTTCGTGATCACAGTGAGCCTCCGAGAGCCAAGTGCGCTGCGGGCACAGGGTGCGACTGAGAGAGCATGGGCGTTGAGTGCGGGTGAAACTGGCTTCGACGCATGGCGTTTGTCTCCTCCAGCCCGTGTTCTGCGGCATAAGCGCACGTATGGCCCGAAAGTAGGCCGACCTGTCGCATGGCCGGCTTTGGTCCCCCTAACGCTCACCGGGTCGACCCAGCGCCCTTTGCGATGAGATCGGCGGCGACATCCGTGCAGAGGCTCTAGGCACGACGTTCGGGAGCAGAACAGCGGGCAGGCTCATATCGCTCCGCTAAGGGAGGCCTTCTCGTGGGGCTGGCGGGCAAAAACTCCGACGTGATCCTGCCTGACGAGGGTTCACCCCCAGTTCGCAGCACCCTCCTCGACAACGAGCATGTCCGCAAAGCTGGCCCGCCTGACACCCGAGGTGCTCTGTCGAGAATCGCTCTTGGGCAGCGTGGATGAGGCGACGTCAAGTGTCCGAATGGGGCGTCGATGAGAGAAGATAGCCGATTCGTCATGCCCGTAAGGGCCATTGACCCGAGCAACACCCAGGACGCGCCGACCATGGTGCGCGGCTATCAGGTCCCGATCTCCCAGATCCCGGGCCAACCACTGGAGCTGCGCCAGCGCGCAACGGTGACCGCTCGGGTCCCAGGAAGGTGCCCAGCCGAGATCGATGAACCCCTGTGATGTGAACACCTTCCACTCCCCCGCTGTCGTCTCGAGCAGCCAGTAGGGGTGTGGCGGCCCGAAGAGCGCCTCAAGCGACAGGCACAGATGGTTCATGGGCATCTGCAGCTCCCGGGATATCCTCGCGAACCGCCCGGCACACAGATATCCACGAGGCCGGGCGCGCGCCGACCGAGGGGGCATCTCCAGGCATTTGATGAGCATGTAGCTGTGCCAATGATCGTCGTGGAACTGGTCGATCCTTCCAGGGAAGAGCATGGCCAGATACTTGTGCCCCCACGGACAGCCCACAACATCGGGAGCCTGAGCTTCCAGTTCATCCTGAAGCTTCTGGCCAACGACGTCGCCCACGATCTCCGGGAGATCGGCAACAAGATCGACGGCCCGACGGAGCTGCATCCGCCAGGCATCCGCTACCTCCAAGGCTTCTGACCCGGTCAACCGCATGTGGGGTTGCTCCCCACGGACATACTCTCCACGCCGCGCGAAGCGCATCCAGCACTTCTCGTCTTCGTCGAACCATAGGCCGAGCCCACGCCCATCCATCAGGTCCAGCTCACCGAAGACCGTCTGCCCAGGCGTCCGTTCCTCCGCCTTCAGCCAGTTGGGAAGATCGGTCCTGAAGAACGAAAGAAGTCTCCGGCCCCCGATCTCCCGGAGTCGCTCCGGACCGAAGAGATCCGAGAACTTCGTGTATTCATCCCGCAGAGCCTCGGCGGGGAGCAGCCGGCCCTCGCTCGCGAGCTGGCACTGCATTTGCCTGATGCTGTCTTCGACCTTCTGATAAGGGGTCTTCGCCTTGGACATCGCGGCCCTTCCTCGCCTCGGAATACGGAGCGTGCCCAAGAAAGCAGATGCTGCGGGACCACGAAAGAGGCGGGGGCGGGGCACATGGACCCTCCTGGGAGGCATGCATGAACTTGCCGCCCTCGACAGAAGAGACGCTACCGGGACGGCCCCTCGCTCACTTCCCGCAGCGTCCTGGGCTGCCAGTGAAGATCGCGTTCGATACCCAAACCCAGCGGGCCCCTCACCGCCAGCATCTCGTTGAGGCTGACGTACCCGAGTTCGGGGCAGCCTAGGTCGCAAAGACCGAACATGATGAAGTCCTCGCCTTCATCCGAGCCTTCGGTGATCCACCAGTCGCCCAGGCCGCACGGGTTGAAGAAGTGGACGTAGACGATGGCCTCCTCCCCCGCCGTCTCCTGAGCATGGAGCGGGGGAAGAAGTCGCCTGAGCTCCTGGGCCATCATGGCGTGCTGGGTGCTCACGCCGATCAGCTGGCCTTCGCTACCAGAAACGTCACCTCACCTCTTTGAACGAGCTGCACGTCCTTTGCCGCTCCGTTCTTGATGGCTGTCCGCAGTCCCGCTCGAAGGGTCGCCGGCTTGACCCCGTCCAACTGGACCTGCATCGACTTCGCGCCTTGTGCCAGGAATTCGGCGACGATCTCCGAGTAGACGCTGCCGCCACGTCGGGAAGGTGGGATATCTGCGGGGATGAACTTGAAGGTCTTGGCCATTGCGCTCTCCTTCTGCCTTGGGTGTAAGCAGAGGACAGTCTTGACCAAGTAGGACCGAATGAGAAACCGAGACTACCCCGAGATTGCGGCCCCGAGAGCGGCGTCGATCTTGGCTACGGCCTCGGCCTGCATCCCTGGAAGAACGTGGCTGTAGACATCTAGCGTGATCGACGCGGTGGCATGCCCTAGGCGCTCTGAGACGACCTTCACCGGCACCCCGGCCTTCAGAAGTTGGCTGGCGTGAGTATGGCGGAGATCGTGGAAGCGGATGGCCGGTTGGCCTCGACGCCTAAGAGTGCGCCTGAAGTCCGGTGAGAATTGGGCCGGTGGCCACATGGAACCGTCCGCCCTCGCGAAGATGAGATCTTGGTCTTGGTAGGCAGACCCCAAGGCTAGTCGTTCCTCGTTCTGTTGGGCCCGGTGCGCCTTGAGAGCCGCGATGGCCACCTGCGGGAGCAGGACCATGCGACGGCCCTTGCGCGTCTTCGGCGTCTTGAAGGACAGACCCTCTGGGGTTTCTTGGAGAGATCGGACGACCTGCATCTCCCCCGTCTCGAGGTTCACATCCGACCATCGCTGGCCCAGAATCTCGCCACGCCGCATGCCGGTGGTCGCCGCCAGAAGAACCGGTACGTAGAACCGGGTGCCGCGGAACGCCGCAAGAAGCGTCAGCAGTTGCTTCTCGTCGAGCGCCTTCATCTCGGTCTGCTGCACCCGGGGCGGGTCGACGAGATCACAGGGGTTGCGCATAAGCAGTTGCCACCTGACCGCCTGACCCAAGGCGCGCCTAAGAACGCGGTAGAAGTGAAGAACGGTTCGCGGGGATAGCGCCTCGTCTCGGGTTTCCGCCTTACGGGTCAGGCTCCGGCCCAGGAAGGCCTGGATCTGGAGCGGGGATAGGTCGGCAAGCTTGGTGGTGCCGAAGGCGGGGATGAGTTCCTTCGTGACGATCTGGCGGTAGCGCCGGAAAGTCGAGGGTGCGGTCGTCGTCCGGGCGTGCTCGAGCCACTTCTCAAGATAGTCTTTGGACGAAATGCCGCTGTCGGGCACGTAGGTATCGGTGGCCATCTCGTGAAGGAGCCGGACAAGCTCCGCCTCCGCCTTCTTGCGAGAGCCTGCCACTGAGTGCGAGAGCCGCTTGCGCTTCCCCCATTCGTCGTAACCAACGTCGATGAGGATGCGCCAGCGATCCTGGCCTCGATGCTCGATGTGACCCCGCGCCATCACACGCCCCAAGTGAAACGGCCCGGGGCGGAACCCTCCACCTCATCTCGGGCCGGTCGGTGGGACTCTGGGTTCATGAAGAGACTGGCTTAGGCTTCCGTCAAGCGCAGGTCGGTAATCATCTCCGGCGTGTGCTCCGGTTCGCCCTTCCTACGTCTGTAATAGGCGAGTTGTCTACAACTCGCACTGCAGTACTTCCTATTGGAGCGCGACTCGGTGTGGTCGATCTCGACCCAACGGCCGCACTTGCCGCAGCGGACAAAGTGATCTTCGCAGGTCGCCGCCTGGGCGAGCTGCACCCACATGACGCGCCAGAGATTCTCCGGCGTCGGCCCGAACACAAACCGTCCGTCATCACCGAT
>JAKAHF010000244.1 GCA_021815245.1 Actinomycetes bacterium | reverse complement strand
TCTCGTTCGCCAGTCCTCCTCGGTCGCGGCGTCGGTGATCACGTCGGTGACGTCACCGAGGGCGAGCTGGCACGCGGCGTCGAGCCGCAGGGACACCCCTTTGGCGCCCAGCGCCGCGGCAGCCCGAGGAATGAAGGCGCCGGCGATGTCGGTGTGCACGAGAAGGGTCTCGATGGCGTTGCAGGCAGCGGGATACTGGGTCTTGCCATCGACGGCCAGCGGCACCGCTTTGGCGATGTCGGCCGCCTTGTCTATATAGAGGTGGCAAATGCCGTCGGCGTGCCCCAGAACAGGGATGCGGGTGTTCTGTTGCACGAAGCGCACGAGCGAGTTCGATCCGCGCGGAATGACCAGGTCGACGTATTCGTCGAGGGCGAGAAGCTCCATCGATTCTTCGCGGGTCGAGAGCAAAAGCACCGCCTCGGGGTCGACGTCGGTGCCGGCGAGTCCCTGATGGATCGCGTCGACGATCGCCCGGCAGGAGCGGAGCGCCTCCTTGCCACCTTTAAGGATGACGCCGTTGCCCGACTTGATCGCCAGCGAGGCGATCTGGATGACCGCGTCGGGTCGGGCCTCGAAGATGACCGCCACGACTCCGAGCGGGCAGCTGATCCGAGTCAGCACGAGGCCCTCGTCGAGTTCGCGACGGATGTCGATCTTGCCGACCGGGTCGGGCAGGGTCTTCACGCTGCGCACGCCCGAGATCTCCGAGCGGAGTTTCGGGCCGTCGAGTTTCAATCGCGAGAGGAGGGCCGGAGAGATGCCCTCGGCCCTGGCGGCCTCGCGGTCGGCCTCGTTTGCCGCGACGATCTCGGCCTCGGCTTGTTCGAGAGACTGCGCCATCGTCTCGAGGGCCTGGTCTCTCTGATCGGCGCCGAGCACTCCAAGGCGCGCGGCGGCCTTTCTCGTCTTCATCGCCATGTCCTGGAGCGCAGTCATCGCGTAACCCCCGAAAGGTGTCGAGCGTGGGTTGGTCGAAGCGCTGACTAGCATAGCAGGGCGACCCGAGGGCGAGCACCTCTGGGCGGCCAGGGCATCGCGCGCGGGACGAGTGGAGTCGTTGTCGCCAAGGCTCGCTCGTGCCCATGGTATCGTGAAACCGGTGCAAAACGGGGGTGCGATGCTGCGTGGCGAACCAGAGTGACATCGAGATCCGCCATCTTGAGCGCGCGCGACGCCGGCGACAGGGCCGGAGGCGTCTCGTGGTGCTGCTCGGGGTTGTCGGGCTTGTTCTGCTCGTGATCATCGCCGGTCTTGTCGACGCGGCGGTGTATGCGGGCAAGGTACATGCGGGTGTGAATGTCTCGGGAATCTCGCTCGCCGGCTTGACCAGGGACGAGGCCGCCGCGACCCTCGCACGGCAGGTTGCCGAACGGCAGACGAC
Source organism: Actinomycetes bacterium (assembly GCA_021815245.1). The sequence continues at coordinate 3,567 of JAKAHF010000244.1, read as the reverse complement.
CGCCGTAGTCGTGACGAGCGGAGCCCGGACATGGGAGATCACGCCCGAAGAGGTGGGCGTGACGGTCGATGTCGAAGCCGCCGTGGAGGCGGCCTTCGAGCAGACGCGCAAAAGCAACTTCGTCGTAGATGCTGTGCGCCGCGTCGGGCTCTACTTCACCGATGCCAACATCCCTGTTCAGGCCGGCTACGACGAAGCGAAGATGACCACGACGCTCGACCGGCTGGCACGGCAGATCGACATTCCCGCGGTTTCGGCCGGCGTGCGCATCATTGCCGGCGAGGCGAAGGCCGTCGAGGGACAGAAGGGCAACGTGGTCGATCGTGAGGCACTTCGGGCTCAGCTCGAACCTCTGCTGTACGCCCTCCAGCCCGCCCGATTGTCCGTACCGATGAAAGTGGTCGAGCCGGCGGTACTGACGGCCGACAGCGACGAGGCTGTGCGACAGGCCGGCATCGTCATCAGCGCATCGGTCAAGCTCACTTGGGGAGAGAAAGTCTGGACCCTCACCCCGGAGGACTTGGCGGCCTACATGGACTTCTCATCCGAAGATCGCGACGGGGTGCCGACCCTGGTCGCCTTCCTCTCCACAGACAAGATGAGCCTGTTCTTCGCGAAGGTGTCTGAGGTAGTGGCGAAGAAGCCCGTCGACGCCTCGTTCAAGAGCGACGGTCTCAAGGCCTGGGTGATCGCGGGCAAAGAGGGCCGTGCTCTCGACGCGGAGGCCACGGCGGCGGCGCTCACGACCGCGGCCCTCAAGACGTCCGGCCGGAGCGCCAAGGCGGTCACCGTCGAGGTGGAGCCGGAGCTGACCGCCCAAGAAGCGGAGAACATGGGCATCAAGGTGAAACTGGGCGGCTGGCGCGTGGAGCACTGGGGCGTCGAAGAACGCCAGCAGAACGTACGCGTTACCACTCAGTACGCCGACAAGATCGTCGCCCCCGGCGAGATCTACAACTTCGACAAGCAGATCGGGCCTCGCACCGAGGCACGCGGCTTCATGGAGGCCCCGGGCATCGTCGGCGAGGGCAACCTCGAGGATGTTCTGGGAGGTGGCATCTGCCAAGTCGCGACCACGCTCTTCAACGCCGTCTTCGAGGCGGGTCTCGAGATCGTCGAGCGACACAACCACTCCCTCTACTTCTCGCACTACCCCGCCGGGCGTGACGCCACGGTCACCGCCGGCGCCAAGAACTTCCAGTTCCGCAACGACACCGAACACTACATATGGGTGCACGGCTCTTCCGACGGCATCACGACCACGTTCAACGTCTACGGCACGAAAGACGGGCGCAAGGTCAAGACCGAGTTCAGCGGTTGGACCTACGGTGACGAACGCACCGTGGAGACGGTGGTCGACTCAGACCTGGGGCCGGGCACCAGCGAACTCGTGCGCTCGGGCCAGTCGGCCCGCTCGTGCACGGTCACGCGGATCGTCACCATGCCCGACGGCGCTGTGCTGCATCATGGTCCCGAGGTCTACGGGAGCACCTACCTCATGATATCGAGGGTCATCGCGGTATCGCCCGCCGACGCCACGCCCACCGGCTCGACGACCACCACGACCGCTCCCTAGCGAGCCGGCATGGTTCTCGACGTCGTCATATCGGTGATCGTAGGCATCCTACTGGTCGTCGCCGTGTTCGGGACCATCTTCCCGATACTGCCCGGCAGTCCCATCGCGTTCGTGGCCCTCATCGTGTGGGGCTGGGTGCTGGGCGGAGCCGCGGCCTGGACGGCGGCCCTCATCGGGGCCCTCCTCAGCGCGCTCGGCTTCTTGGCGACGGCTTTGCTGACCGGGCGCAAGCTGAAGCAGCAACGCATCCCTCGCGGCTCGATCATCGTGGCGGCCATTGCCGGTGTCGTCGGCATGTTCGCCATCCCGGTCATCGGACTGTTCGCCGGATTCGCCGGCGGGCTGTATTTGAGCGAGTACGTGCGCCGGGGCGACTCCGGCGCGGCCTTGCGGGCGAGCGGGGAGGCGCTGAAAGCCATGGGGCTCGGCATGGTGGTGGAGTTCGCCATGGTGGCCCTTGCCGGCTCGGTCTGGACGATCGGGCTGATCGTGCACTTCGCCGGCGCCTAAGATTCGCAAGAAACCGCGTTCCCTAGCGGTTTTCATCTACCGCGCGTGATCCTCGAAGACTATAGTGTTCATAGGGGCGCGCGGGGGAACTGTCCAAACTTCTGGAGGGTGTTGTGAAACGCTGGTTGCTGGCTGGTCTGTGTCTCGCGGTCCTACTGGTGCTCGGTCTGGCCTCCGCGGTTCAGGCGATCACGATCGGCGACTTGGGCGATTCAAAGTTCGCTCCCGCCACGCTTCTCAAGCCACTCCCGGCCGCCAAGGTCTCTGAATCGGGGTTCGGCGACCGGCAGAACAACTATGCCTGGTCGATGGGGTACTTCAAAGGCGACCTCTACGTCGGCACGGGCCGGGCGACCGACACCTTCAACATCATGTGGGAGCAACTCTGGGCGGCCGTGAATCCCGGCGTGCGCCCGCCGGAACTGCCCGACGTCGACCATCCGCCGTTCCTGCAGGACTTCTTGCAGAGGAACGGGGCCGGATACATAGTCACCGATCCCGAAAAGCTGAACGAGTGGGCATCCGACGGCTTGGGCGAGATCTGGCGTCTTCACGCCGGCGCGTGGACCCGTGTCTACCGGTCGAGCCTGGTCAACTCGTACCTTGGCGCATACCAGGTGCCGCAGACCTCGGGCTTCCGTAGCATGGTCACGTTCACCGATCGCACGGGCACCTCTGCGCTGTACGCGGCGTCGGGAGGATTCTCATTCGCGCTCAGCTCGCCGATGTTGTATCGCACCACCGACGGGGTCAACTGGACGGCCCTCAAGACCCCCAAGGCGATGGGCCGGGAGAGTCGTTCCATGGCGGTTCTGGGCAACAAGCTCTACGTTGGTGTGGGCGGTGGCGTCTCGGGCGCTACTCCGTCGGTGTGGTGCAGTAGCACTCCCGCCGTGGAGTCCAGCTGGGTCAAGTGCATGGACCTTTCCGCTGGTGCTCTCCCCGTGGTGCTCGATACGACGAACTTGGGCGTGAAGTCCATGTGCGCCTACAACAACAAACTCTACGTCGGCACTCAGAACCGGGGAGGATTCCAGGTCTACCGGAGCACCGGCGCGTATCCCTCCGACAACTCCGACTGGGTTCAGGTCGTGCGTGACGGCGCGGGCGATCGATACAACGCGAACGCCCAGACGATGAAGGTCTTCAAGAACGTGCTCTACGTGACGAGTCTCAGCCTGCCGTTCCTCTCCGACTATGACGATTTCAAGGGCTTCGAGATGATCCGCATATTCCGCGACGACAGGTGGGAGCTGGTCGTCGGCTCGAGTGATCCCATAGATCCGCCCGACCCGTCGGTGCCTCGCGCGCCGATCAGTGGTTGGGATGCGGGCTTCGGCAATCCCATGGCCTTCTACGGCTGGAGCATGGAAGTGTGGAACGGGCGACTCTACGTCGGCAATCTCGACACCACGGTCTTTTTGAGGTACATCGAGGACTACGAGGGCGATCTGCCCGACATTCCCGATCTGGGCCAGCTT
>JAKAHF010000243.1 GCA_021815245.1 Actinomycetes bacterium | reverse complement strand
GAAGCATACATGCGGGCGTAGCGGTTGGCTTCGACCAGGGTGCCGAGGTGTGATCCGCCGTACTTGTAGTACATCTTGACGGGGGAATGCCCCGGGGCGGGGTAGCCGAACTTCAAGAATTGCTTGTCGATAGTCTTGGGATCGCTGATATGCCCATCGGCGTGCCCCTCGAGAATGGCTTCGGGCAACTTCAACCTGGGGATGCCCTGCGCCACTGTGTTCATGCTGATCAGTTGCGGCATGCGCTGGTAGAGCTGGATGGGCATAGCCGTGAACTCGAGCTCACCCGACATGCCACCCTCGGCATAGCCGGGGAAGTAGAAGCGGGTCTCGACCGGGGTGCCCTGTTGAAGGCAACCCATGTTGACTCCCGGCTTGCCCAGGCCCTGCATGGCCATGAGGCACACCATGCCGCGCGCCCAGTCGGTGCCGGTAGCGGTGCGGCAGGCGCCGCCGAAGCCGACAAAGCCACCGGGAGAGAGGTACGTCTTCTTCGTGCCCCAATCGCGCGCCAGGGCCTTCACATCGCGAGCCGGGATGCCTGTCTCCCCCTCCTGCCATTCGGGGGTCTTGGGCACGCCGTCGTCCTCTCCAAGGATGTAAGCCTTCCAACGGTCGAAGCCGACAGTGCGGTCGGCGACGTACTGCTTGTCGTAGAGGCCCTCGCCTATCCACACGTGCGCGATCGCGAGCACGAGGGCGCTGTCGGTGCCGGGGCGGGGAGCCATCCACTTGCCGCCCAACCAGGCTGCCGTGTGGTTGAAGAACGGATCGATGTGCACCATCGGCATGCCCAGGTCTTTGAGCCACTGGCGCCGCACCGTGCCTTCCTGAGCGCCATAGATGCCGCTCGTGGCCTCGGGGTCGCTCGACCAGAAGACGACCAACTCCGCGTGCTTGAGGCAGTCCTCCACGGTGCCGTAGGTCTCGCCGCCGCCCAGCCGCCCGGTCTGGCCCCAATGGTGCACCGCTCCCCAGAGCCAACCTTCCCAGCTATCGGGATTGCCGACCACCGGCGTCCAGCCGATCGAGTTGAGAAAGCGCATGCGAGCCGACAGCCAGTAGCCGATCACTCCCCAGGTGTGGTGGGAACCCGAACTGCTCATGATGGCGCCGGGACCACTATCGCGTTTGAGCCGCCTGATCTCGCCGGCGACGATGTCGAGCGCCTCGTCCCAGCTGATGCGCTCGTAGCCCGAGACGCCGCGGTTGTGCGCGTTGCGTCCGCCCGGCCCTGTCGAGCCCGGAGCACCCATCGGGTCGAAATCGATCCGCTTCAACGGGTGGAGGATGCGGTCGGGCGAATACACCAGCGACTTCCAGGCCAGGGTGTGAGGGCTGACCGTGGTCTTCTTGGGAGGCGTGAAGGCGCGGCCCCGGGCCTCGACAGTCCAGGGATCGGCGTCGCCATCGCCAAAGGTGATCGGTGTGATGCGCACGATGCGGTCGTCTTTGACGTAGACGAAGACCGGGCCGCCGTTGGTGTTGCTCGTGTAGCGCACGACCCCGTCGGAGAGTTTCTCGCCATACTTCCACCCGGCTGAGAAGATGCCGCTCAGCGCGTTGCTGAAGTGGGTGACAAATCTGCCCTCACCCTCCAGCTGAAGCTGGGAGTTCTTGGCGGCGTTGAGAAACTCGAGCCTGTCCCGCCTTGGTTTGAGGATGCGCGCGGCCACCTGGGCATCGCGAAAGGTCATGGTCACGTCGGGCCGAGGATGCAGGCCCTTCTTCGACGACACCCGGCCGCCGGAGAGCACGAATGAGCGTCCCCGTGAGCCGTCGGCCAGCCGGAACTGAGCGACGAGATCGTGTCTGCGCAGCTGCTCGCGAAACGCGGGGTATCGGTATCCCTGAAGCCGCAGCAGCAAGCCGAGGCCCCACGTGACGACAGAGAATCGCAGTTTTGAGAAGGCATCAGTCATTGTGCGCCCCATGTTGCCGTTCTCCCCCAATGGTCCGTCAATTTTCCCATATGGTGCGGACGTGGGACGAGACCGTGAAGCTTGTGAGTCAGCGAGAGAGAAGGCCGGTGCGCGCCGTGGCGCGTACGCGTATGGCAGCCTCGTTCGGCACCGGGCAGGCGTTCTCGCAGATGCCGCAACCTATGCATCGCTCGGGAACCACCACCGGAAGTTTCACCCCAACCTGTTGCCCGGCGCCGGTGCCGGCGATCTGCCCACCGATGATGGTCACACCCGTGCCGGTGGTGTCGAAGACGATGGCCTTCTCGGGCGTGGGGCAGAGTTCCTGGCAGACCAGGCAGTCACGGCCCTCCGCCCACGGGATGCAGCTGCTGCGGTCTATGAAGGCCCGGCCGATGACTTTGAGCCGTTTCTCTTCGAGGCTCAACTGTCTGATCGCCTGGCTCGGGCAGACCTTGCCACACTCATTGCAGTTCCAGTCGCAGTAGGCTCGACGGAAATCCAACTGAGGCGTGAAGAAGCCCTCGATGCCGGCGTCGAAGACCGCCGGTTGAATGACGTTTGTCGGGCAGACCTTCATGCACTCGCCGCACCGGGCGCACGTGGCCATGAAGTCCAGTTCTCCGCGCGCGCCCGGGGGCCTGATGAGATCGATGTTGCGCTGGATGCGTCCCAAGCCCGTGAAGAGAAAGAAGCCCCCGAGCAGGGCCAGACCTCCCGCCCTGAGAAACGTTCTGCGACTCGGGTCGAACTCATGCTGTTTGCGGGGTTTGCGTCCCCAGCCGATCGCACTCTCCGGACACACGTCGGCGCACTCCAAGCCCAACTCGCAGCGAGAGCAGTCGGTCGAGTGGCCGTCATCGCGGACGGCGTCCATGGGACAGGCCCCGCTGCACGCCCCGCACGAGGTGCAGCGGTCTCGGTCGACGACGCGACCGAAGGTCGCCATGCGCCCGATCGCTCCCAGAAGGGCGCCAAGAGGACAGAGATGGCGGCACCATACGCGGCGCTCCACCCACGAAAGCGCCAGGAGGCCGACGAACATGACAAGGATGACCACTTGCAGCTTGTAGGTCAGCCCGCCGGCAAAGACGAGCCGCCCTTCAAGCGCCCCAGTGGCGGCGTCGACCCCCGACTGCAGACTCGATGAGCCGGTCGCGTAGAGCAGGTCGCCGCCCAGGCGGAGACCTCGGTCCACCGCGGGGTACGCCAGTGTCGTCGCCGAGCGGGTCAGCAACGAGAGCGGGTCGAAGACAAGAAAGACCGCGCTGCCAAACAGAATCAGGGCGAACGTGACCACGAGCCCGATCACCGGAATCTGCCGCAGCACGCCGCGGGCTCGCGGCCCAGGGTGGCGCTCGCGTCTCGGCCCAAAGAGCTCCACCAAGAGCCCCATGGGACAGATGTAGCCGCAGAAGGCCCGGCCCACGAACAGTGGGCTCAGAAGAACCGGCAGTGCTAGGAGCATCTCCCAGCGCAGCACGCCGTTGGCGAGACTGTTCAGCGTCAGGAGCGGGTCGGCAAGGAGGAAGCCGCCGAGCAGCAACGTGCCGAGCGGCCAGAACGTCATGGTGAGAAGACCGATGAAGAGCAGCAGGAACACGACCTGAAAGACCCGGCGATAGCGATGAAGGCCTCGACGTCGGGTTGTTCGGCGCCTCCGAACACCCATGTCCGCACGGGGATACGGCTCGGGTGGTCCCTCGCCACGCGGCGCGGCGTCGGCCATCAGGCCTTCGCCTCGGCGATGCGGTACTTGCCCAGGTCTATCTCGCCCAAGCCGCGCCTACCGGCCTCGACGAGACTCGACAGATCGGTGGGCTTCCATCCCATGAGGGTGGCGCCGTAGGCATCGACAGCCACCGGACTCGTGCCCGCAACAGCGGTCTTGAGTAGTTTGACGTCATCGAGGTTGCCGCCGGTGGGACCGTTTCGCATGAGCGCGCGATACGCGTCAAGGACGATCAGATGGGGTTTGACCACCGTGTTCACGTCGGTGATCTTGCGAGCGTAGTCCACATGGATCTGTCCCCGTGAGTCGCCCATGATGCCCATGAGATTCTTCATGGCCAGCGTGAGCCCGGCCATGCCGTGCGTCTTGGTGATGGGCATGTTGATCAGCGTGTCGGCTTCGAGAGCGGCGACGACGAGTGGCCACGAAGTGATCGCTTCGCCTTGGGGGATCTCCACCCGCTCGAAGTCCCGGTTGCTCAGGAATTTCAGCGTGCCCCCCGCCTCCTCCACGGCCTGAGTGAGACCCGCCTCCTTGAAGGCGCCCCGAGGGCTCGAGACCGGGTTGTCGAGCACCACGACCTTGTCGGCGCCGGCCTCCAGGCACATCCTGATGACCGCCGACACTGCGAGCGGGTTCGTCGTCGTGGCGTACTCGGGTGGGCGGCCGGTGAGCACGTTGGGCTTGACCACTACCGTACCGCCCCGCTTGACGAACCTCTCCATGCCACCCAGGGCCGCGACGGCCGCGCGCACGTTGGCGTCGGGCGAGTCGCCCCGCGTGACCGCCAGGTCAGGTATGTCGGTCGCCGGGGTGGATGGGCTGGTGGTCGACGACGCTGCGGGCGTGGCAACCGACGTCGCAGTAACGCTGATGCCGGTGGAGGATCCGGTGGCGCCGCCTGTCGATGAGGTGGTCGTCGCTGAAGCTACCTGAGGTTGATCGTCCTCGGTGCGGCTCTCCGATTCCGACCACCGCAACAGGCGCGCGCATCCAGAAAGCCCCAGCGCCAGAAGGGCCAGCGCCAACCCCTGGCCGGCGCGCACGAGAAAGGTCCTGCGGTCGATGTCATGCATCGCAATCGTCGCAAAGGCTAGCAGATTTGCCGCACGTCTACCTCGTTGGGTAGCGGACGTCCCAGAGGAACAGTCCGTGCGGCGGCGCGGTCTGACCGGCGTCATCGCGGTGTGCGCCGTCAAGGAGCCGCTCGAAATCGCCCACCGTACGCTTGCCCTGAGCCACCTCGAACATGGTGCCGACAAGCCCGCGCACCATGTGCCGCAGGAACGCGTCGGCCT
>JAKAHF010000242.1 GCA_021815245.1 Actinomycetes bacterium | reverse complement strand
CGACGACCGTCATGCCACGAAGACCCTGTGCCCGGTCTGTCTGCGGACCGTGGCGGCCGACCGTGTCGCCGCGGGAGACACGGTGACGCTCGAAGGAACGTGCCCCGACCATGGCACCTGGCGCACTTCCATCTGGTCGGGTCCACCGTCGATCGAGTCTTGGCTCGCTCAGGGTTCGACCTCACCGCTCGACCACACCTGCACGGCCGTGCTCGAGGTCACGCGGCGCTGCAACCTGGCCTGCCCGGTCTGCTTTGCCGAATCGGCACCAGGCACCGACGGGGCCGCCGATCCTTCGCTCGCCGACCTCGAACGGACCCTCGCTGAACTGCGCAAGACCGCCGGTCAGGCCAACCTGCAGCTGTCGGGAGGCGAGCCGACGCTCCGCGACGACCTGCCGGTTCTCGTCGCCGCGGCGCGCGCCGCCGGATTCGGTTTCGTCCAGGTGAACACCAATGGTCTGCGCCTTGGCGCTGAGAAGGGCTACGCCGAAAGACTCCGCGAAGCCGGTCTGGCGTCGGTGTTCATGCAGTTCGACGGCGTGTGCGATGCGACATACCGAGCACTCCGCGGCAGGCCGCTCTTCGCCGAAAAGGTTCGCGCCATCGAGCGGTGCGCCGAATCGGGCCTCGGCGTGGTGCTGGTGCCCACAGTGATGCCGGGAGTCAACGACCATGAGCTGGGTGACATGGTGCGTTTCGCCGTCACCTGGACGGGAGTGGTGCGAGGCCTCCATCTGCAGCCGATCAGCTACTTCGGGCGTTTCCCGGGTGATGGCCACAAGCATCTCACCCTCCCCGAGATTCTCCGTGGTCTCGAAGACCAAACCGGTGGAGTCGTTCGCGCGGACGACTTCTCACCGAGTTGCTGCGAACACGCGCTCTGCGCCTTCCGCGCCCGCTACTGGGTACGCGACGGCGGCAACCTCGAACCGGTTCGGCCGGTGACCGGCACCGGCGGTGGCGGTTCCGCGTGTTGCGGGCCATCGATCGGTGAACCCTCACGCCGCGCCGTCGCCGCGACGGCGCGCCAGTGGAGTCGACGCCTGTCTGCCGAGCCGCGCGACGGACTCGACCGCTTCCTCGCCGACGCCGACCGCATTCTCGCCATCTCGGGCATGCTCTTTCAGGATGCCTGGAACATCGACCTCGAGCGCGTGGGGCGATGCTGCGTCAAGGCGGCCGGACCCGGACGGGAGCCGGTCTCGTTCTGTCTCTGGAATCTCACGAGCGAATCGGGACGGAGACTATACCCGCGCGCCGATCGGTGACCTGCGCGGGCTCGGTGCTGAAAAGCAGCGGACTATGCTGCGAGCCGGTGCGCGACCGCGGGTGACGGCTTGACGTCGTCGGCCGCCCCGAGGACCTTCGTCAGGCACTGCCTGACCGCGTCGTCTTCAGACACGCCGAGGAGCCGCGTGAAGGTCGCAGCGGCTGGAGCATAGTCGTACGCGGCGAGCAGTTCCACCACGGCTACGAGAGCCATGCCGGCACTGCGATCGATCTCGCAGTCGCTGTCGATCTCGCAGACGGCGACGGGATTCTCGGCATCGATGTACTGCCTGAGCACTCCTTTGAGCAAGTTGTGAGCGGTCGGGCAAACGTCCTCACCGAACAGACCGAGGAGCTGGCGCGTGGCCGTCGGGGTGGCGGGCATGCGCCCGCAAACGGCGTTGAGCACCGGCACGAAGAGTCTGGGTTCGCGAGAGAGGGCGAGCGCCTGGGCCGCCGCTACGACGGCGCTCGGCTCTTCTGAGTGCAGCAGCTCGACCAGCCGGTCGAGCGGAATCTCTTCGCGCAGCAGCATGAGCGTCCGCGCGGCAAGCGCGCGTTCGAGTGGGTCGCTCGACCGCCGCACCTCGTCGTGCAGCCTGTCGGTGAGCCCGATGGAGCGGCAGAACCGGCGCATGGCGAGCACCGACCGGCCGGGCTCGCTCCACAGCTTCTCGTCGACATAGCGATGGAGGCTCATCCAGCCTGATGGGGAGACGAGTGTGTCGCGCACCAGTCGCTCGGCCTCGGCGTCACCCGCCAAGGCGACCGGCACGATTTCCGCCCAAGAGATAGGAGTGTCGACTCGCGTGCTCATGGTGATACTTTCGCCCAAGCAGGCGGATTTCTCCATTGGACCTTGGTCCAACCGCGACGGCGTGCGGGTTTCGCCACCCCGCAGGCACCCCCAGGGCGTGCCTGCCCGCGTTCAATCTACGTAGCCGACCGTCCCCGTTGGTGCGCGCTCGGTGGTGCTGTAGGCGTCGGTCCCGGCCGCGTGACCGAGAAGAACGGCACACTGGAAAGCGAACCCCTCGGGCATGCCTGTCGCCGCCGCCAGTTCGGCGTCGGCTCCCAACGCCAGACCGGGCGTGACGATGAAGCAGGAGGCAAGACCGAGGCCGGTGGCCGCGAGCAGCATGTTCTCAGCCGCCAGAGCACAGTTCACGCCACCGTACATGCCGTCCTTGGGCGCCGACAGCACGATCGCGACCGGAGCGCCATACATCGGTTGATAGCCCGGCAGCGCGGCCCTCATCTTAAGGAACTCCACTCCGGAGTCGAGCATGCCCTGAAGGGTCGCGTCGTTGAGCCGCTGCCTGACCTCAGGGTTGCGGAGCACGCTGATATGGTACGGTCCGGCGTTCGGCGCCCAACGACCCGCTTCGACTACCTCGTCGACGTGCTCGGCGCTCACTGGAGTCTCGAGGTAGGCGCGCACGCATTTGCGCCGGGCTATGTCGCTCCCCACGCTCAGCCAGCGCTGAGCGCAGCCGAGTTGCGTGAAGAACGTATAGGTGTCGGCGACATCCCAGTGCTCGGCGATCTTGCCGTCTTGCACACGAAAGACGTCGATGACATTGAAGCAGAGGCTCTTGCCCGAAGCCTTCTGGCCGATCCATTCCCCCCCGGTGTGGGTGCCGCTGGTCTGGCTGTAGGCCATGACGATGTCGTCCTCGGCCACCATCTTGTGCAGCGTATAGCGGAAGTCGGGCACCGCCTTGAATATCGTGTCGAAGAATTCGAGAAAGCCCGACTTGCCCTGCGGGCAGTCGGCGTTGTGCTGAATGTAGTCATCACGCATGTACTCGTCGATGCGGCTCATGTCGTGATTGATGAAAACGTCGTTGTAGAAGCGAGAGACGACGTCCTTGTTCTCTGCCGCGGTGGCCATTGTCGACACCTCTGTTCGGTCGCATTCGTTCGGCAAGCCCGACTTCAGGAACTGTAGCACGACCTCAGGGCCAACCTACCGCCCCCCCATCAGCGTCACCGCCCCGCGCGATACGCGACGGCCACTGGTCGCACCCGGCCGGGGCGGGCGTCACATCAACCTGAACACGGGCTTGGCGTCTTCTCCGTAGAGACACTCGATCGAGCCGTCCTGCGACACTTTGATGCCCATGCCCAGCGAGGCGAGCACTTGAGCCGCCGCCAGTCTTCCGCCCCCGGTGCTCCCCCCCGGAATCTTGAGAATCGCCCCGGCGGCCAACACTTTGCCTCTGTGATCGAGAACCACAGCGCCGTCGATTGACAGCAACTCCAAGCGGAAGCGCCGATCTAGCTCGGGAAACGTGCGGCCGGCGATCAACTGGTCGAGAGCCCTGGCCTTGAGGGAATCGCGAGTGCTGAGCCGGTCGTCGAGCGTGACTACCCGCTCCCATTCACCCGCCTTGTCGGCGCCCACGACGCCGATGCAGGCTCCCCCATGAGCAAACGACGCGTCGAGACAGCTTTCGTGAACGGCTCGGCGAACAGAGAGCGCATTGGGCACCGGCATGCGCGTGATGACCGATTTGTGCGTTAAGAAATGCCAGTCGCCCGAGCGCTTGGCGAAGAGCAGCTGGCCGTCTTTGAAGATGAGTATCTCGTCCTTCTCGGTGAGAACGAGAGCCACGCGTCCCTCCACAGCCCACGCTGCGAGCGCAGCCTGGGAGTACGGTGCCGAGGAAGGCGGCTCGCGTGGCACCGGAAGCGAGCGATGCCCCGCCACCCGGCCACGCGCATCGACCGCTATGAGAGTGTCGACGGCGTTGCTGAGGACCGCGGCGAACTCGAGCGACGCCAGCTCATCGAGCGTGAGATCGCCGCCCTCTTCGCGGCCGTCGAAGCCGAGGGCCCCAGTGACCGATTGCCCCTCGTAGTGCCTATCGGCCCAGCTTTCGAGCCAATCGATCGTCGAGAGCATCGACTCGTGCATATCGCCGCCGATGGCCCGCGCGATCACCTTGGTCTGCAGCGAACGGAGCACATCACGCTCGTATGCCGTCGAGAGGGCGGGCTCGATTTCTCCCACCACCTCGACGAACGAACGCACGATGCGCTCGGCGGTCTTGCCGAACCTCTCGCCGCGCCGCAGTATCAGCCGGTAGCGATCGGCTCGATGCACCTTGAAGGCGAGCGACCGGGGGTCGGGCCTGGCAACGAGTTGGTCCCGGGGAGTCGAAGAAGCGGCGCCGGCCAACCGGCCCCCCGAGAATAGGGGGCAGAGATAGTCCTCGGCGATGCGCCGCAGCTGGTCCTGCTCCACCGGTCTCCCTCCGCTGCTTCGGGTGGCCGCCGTCGATCAGAGTCCAGCATACCAGCGCGTCTTCGCGGCCGGGATTTCGTTGTTCGGCTGCCTCCCGGGCTACTCGATGAGACGCGCCGCCAGATGTCCCTCGTGCACCGCGTCGAAGATCTTGCGCGGCTTGACGCAGTCGCCGGCCTCGAGCACCTCGATCTCGGGAGCTTCGGCCTGCAACCGGCGATGGAGTCCCCGGTTGGGGACGAACCCGGCCGCGAGCACGACGCTGTCGGCCGTCAGTTCGGTGACGCAACCATAGCGGTCGACCACCGTGACGCCGGCCTCGGTCACTTGGGTGAGACGCCTGCCGGTCAATACGGTCACATCGAGCGGGGTGAAGCGTTCGAGATAGACCACTTTCTCGTCAGGGGTGATGCCGGTCATGAAGGCATCGAGCATCTCC
>JAKAHF010000241.1 GCA_021815245.1 Actinomycetes bacterium | reverse complement strand
ATTTGCGGAGCACGAACTCCTCGGTCTCGCTCTTCACGGTCAGTTCTCCCTTGAGGATGAAGTAGACCTTCTCCTCCATGGAATCGGCTCCCGAGAACTCCACACCCCCGGCGGGCAGGTAGTGCGAGACACCCATCCAGAAACTCTTCAGGCCGGTCTCGGCCTTGCCCTGGAACCTACCCGACACCACGTTGAAGTGCTTGGGCGGAGTGCCCAACTTCTTGATGTCGTCGAATGCGACCTTCTTCATCGGACTCATTTCCTCCTTGCCGGGTTGTGCCGAACAGACTGCGCGCCGCTACGCGGCGTACAGTCCGCCGTCGACGTAGATGATCTGGCCGGTGATGAAGTCCGACGCGTCGGAGGCCAGCAGGATGATGGCGCCGAGCAGGTCTTCGGGCACGCCCAGCCGCGCCAGCGGGATCTCCGAGGTCATCTTGGAGTAGATCTCGGGCTTGGAGAGAAACTCGCGGGTCATGTCGGTCATGATGAGCGCCGGCGCGATGCCGTTGACGTTGATGCCGTACTTCGCCCACTCCACCGCGAGGGTGCGGGTCATCTGGTGCACGCCGCCTTTGCTGCTGGCGTACGCGCTGCCACCCATGCTGGGAGCGACCCAGCCGCGCACCGAGCCCATGTTGATGATCTTGCCCTTGGCCTTGTCCTCGATCCACGACTTGGCCACGGCCTGGCAGGGCAGGAAGGTGCCGAGCGTGTTGAAGCGCACGACCTTCTCGTACTCCTCGGCGGGCATCTCTTCGGCAGCGAAACGGCAGTTGATGCCGGCGGTGTTCATGAGGATGTCGACCCGGCCCAGCTCCTTCTTGGCCTGAGCGACCATCTGCTGCATGGCTTCGGCGCTGGTCACGTCGTACGAGACGGCCAGGGACCTGCGGCCGAGCGCCTTGATCTCGTCGGCGACCGCCTGCGGATCGGCCTTCTCGAGGTCGTCGACCACCACGTCGGCCCCGGTTTTCGCCAGACCGATCGAGATCGGACGCCCCAACCCACCGGCGCCGCCCGTAACGATCGCGACCTTACCTGTTAGATCGAACATGGGACCTCCTTGCGGATCGAAAGCGACTGGATCATCGGATGCGTTACGCGTTCTCGCGTTCGAGAAACATCTTGAGCTGCGGCAGCAGAGCGCGGTTCTTCTCCTCGAGGACTTCCTCACGCGTGCGGCCGGTGTAGTCGAACCAGCCCTTGCCCGACTTGATGCCCAACTCGCCCTTCTCGACCTTCTCTACGACCATTCGCGACGGCCCGGTCGCGTTGCTGAGGCCCGGGAAAACGCGCCCCGACACCGTGGCGCAGATGTCGAGACCGATCATGTCGTCGACCTCCATCGGACCCAGGCACGCGAAGCGGAAACCGGTGCTCGACTTGATGGCCGTGTTCAGGTCCTCGGGAGTGCAGATGCCCTCGTCGAGAATGAAGGCGATCTCGCGGGTAATGGCGCCCATGACGCGGTTGACGATGAAGCCGGGCATCTCCTTGCGCACCAGCGCCGTCGTCTTGCCCGACGCCGCCATGAGGCGCTCGGTCTCCTGGTAGGTCTCGTCGGAGCAGGCGGTGCCGCGATGCACCTCGACCAGCGGGATGATATGCGCGGGATTGAAGTAGTGGATGCCGATCAGCTTGTCCGGACGCGGGAGGCCTTCAGCCAGCGTGTCCATGGTCATGCTGCCGGTGTTGCTGCCGATGATCAACTCGGGATTGGCCGCCTGAATGGCAGCGAGGAGCGGCTGCTTGAGGTCGAGCTTCTCCTGGATGGTTTCCACGCAATAGGTGCAGCCGGCGACGGCCTGGACCATGTCGGTGGTCACCATGCCCTCGATGCGGGCGACGACCTGCTCGGCCGGCTCGGTGATAAGGCCGAACTCGATGAATTGCCGGACGTTCTGCCGTATCTGACCGAGGGCCCGAGCAAGCGGCTCCTCGCGGCGAGCGACCAGGCGGACGTTCATGCCATTCTGAGCGAAGGTCTGGGCGATGCCCTCACCCATCGTACCCGTGCCCACGACAAGTATCTTCTCTGCGGTTGCTGCACTCATGCTGTGCCTCCGGCGGTGCGCATGCGTTATTGTTCGTGCCCGACTTCGTACCCGAATTGTCGTTGTCCCATTAATCCACACGCGCGAACCAGTGTCAAGACAATTGTTCATGCTATGATGCGATTGTTCATTCTATAAACAGAGGGAGCACGGTGGGCGCGAAGATGGAGAGTTCCGAGCGGGCCCCTGCCTATCAAGTCAGGGTGCTCGACAGGGCCATAGACATCCTCGACGCCTTCACGGCCCGCCGCACTGAGTTGGGCATGCGCGAGATCGTCGAAGCGACTGGACTCAACCGGTCGACCGCCATACGCCTCGTCGCCAACCTCGAACGCCGGGGGCTGCTGCAGCAAGACTCCGCGACCGGTCGCTATCGACTCGGGCACCGGCTCTTCGAGATGGGCAGCCTGGTCTACTCCTCGGCCCCGCTCCTTCAGGCCGCGGCCGGACCGCTAGCCGCCCTCGAACAACGCTCGGGGGCCACCATCGTACTCGCCGTGCGCAACGGCGATTACTGCGTGACGATCGACAAGCGGCAGGGCGTCGGCGAGGGGTTCGCGATGGTGTCTCCGCCTGACGAGGTGGGCACGGTGCGGCCGCTCAACTATGGGCCGATCGGCCAGGTCTTCCTCGCCGGCCTGCCGGCCGATGAGGTCAAGCGCCTCCTCGACAGATACCCGCCCGAGCAGTACACGCCCTATTCGATACTCGAGCGCGATCGCATCGTGGCCAGACTGCCTCGCGTGCTCGACGAAGGCTACGCCATCGAGGTCAACGAGGTGGTCGAGGGCCTCATGGGCATCGCGGCTCCTATCTTTGATTCCTCGGGGCAGACGACCGGAGTGCTGTCGCTCGGTCTCCCTGCCACCCGCGAGAACGACACCCCGTTCCTCACCGCGTCTATCGAAAGCCTGAGACTAGCGGCGGCCGAGGTGTCGGCCAACCTGGGCTGGGTCAAGGCGAGGTCGGAAGAGCTCGAGTAGCGACTTTGGACACGCCTGAATCAGCCTGATCTCTTGGGTGATGCCGGGGAACTTCGGGGATTGTGGGCCGGATCTGCCTCCAGAAGCGCTCGGCCCTTGGGCGTGATTCGGTACTTCTGCAAACGGCTGGTGGGCCTATCCGGAATGGTCGGCTCAACAAGCCCTTGCTCCAAAGCCGGGTGCATGTAGTTCGCGCGAAACGTGGGACGGTGCTTGATGCCCACAGACTCGCGAAGGTCAGTCGGCGACAACTCAGCCTCACCCAGGCACAAGAGGAGTCGCACGACTGGGTCGGCCAACTGGGTCGGTGACTGGGTCGGTGACTGGGTCGACGGTCCAGTCACCGCCGTCTCGACTCCCGTGACCGTCGGCCTCCAGAACCTCTGAATGAACTGCCCAGTTTGTTGCAGGAACTCGGGAGACCGTAGTCCGGCATCAGCACATAGCGCGATCATGTCTAGAGTGCCTGACCCGGCCCTTTCGATGTACTTCGCCAGGAAGAGCGATTCCGCGATGAGGGGGTTTCGCGGAATTGAGGAATGAGGCTCCCGCAGTGACTCTAGCGTGAGTGGCGGAGGAAGCCTCCCAGGGTTCCACACCTCCAGGCGGTCGGAGAAGAGCATAACCTGGACCGAGGCATTCGACGCGTAGTCCCGGTGCGCGATGGCGTTGACGATCGCCTCCCCCACAGCTTCAGCGGGCAGCTCATACGTCACCGGAGCCATGGGGCCCTCGGCTCGAGTTCCCACCGCCCGCGTGATCTTCGACATCACGAAATCAACGGCTTGGTCCACCAACTCGAAGACCGTACCCTTGTAGACCTGATACGAAGGGATGGGCTTGCGAACCTCCGTGCCGTGAAAATGCAGGCACTTCACCTCGGAGGTGATCAAGAAGCGCTGCGGCCGATGGCCGAAGAGGAGAATGCCGGCGTTAGTGGGTCGGCCGTCATCAAGCAGGTTCAGGTGTGTGAGCGCTGCCTCGACCGAAGTGTCAGGCTCAAGCACAAATCCCCTCGTACGCTGCGCCCGTGCTAGGAAGTCGCCAAGCTTGTCCTCGGAGATGTCGTCCAGCGTCGCGTCGTGGCAGCGCTTTGCGTCGAACGGCTTGGTGCTCACCTCGCCGATTCTCTCCAAGCGGTCGACCAAGCTCGCATACACGCCGGTGACAAGATCGGGTGCGGTTTCGAAACGGCGGCGGACCAACTGACTCGCAGCCTCGTCGATCAGGTTCTTCATCTTCGGGTCGCGGTGGCTGTCGTCGGCTCCCTTGACGAAGATCAGACGCTCTACGCCCAGCGCTGTGGCTTTCTCGAACTCCCGCGCGGTGGGAGAGAGGCCGTTGTCGCCCGGCAAGCCATACTGATCGCCGAAGATGCCGACGTAGACGGCCGCCCGACCGACCTCGTCCAGATAGACGTGGTCGGCCCGCCTGTCGCGAGCTGGCAGTTCCTCGAATAGAAAGACCTCAAAGAACCTGCGCAACAACGGGTCGTTGCGAATGAAGTCGGCCACAGCACGCCGCTCCGCCGCCAGCTCCTTCTGAACGCTGCTTATGAAGATCCGCTCCGTCATTCGAGCCCCCCGCTCTCCACGCGATCAGCTCCCACCCCGATGTGCGGCCAGCAATGCACCAACCCTCTTCAACGGACTCTGAGTCTCCACTGATGTTACAGCCCTGGTCGGACGGATTGCGTGCCAGTCGGCCGACGCCCTGGGTCATGACTGGGTCGTGATCTCCGAATATCGCCGGACGACGAAACGCCTTGGCGAACCCGCGGTCCGCCAAGGCGTTTCGAGGTGAGCGGTGCTTCCTGCTACGTCTTACTTCTTGGCCTGCGGCCGGTCACCAAGAAAGTCCGACGCGATCTTGTCGAAGTTGTGCCGCGTGGCCTGAAGCGCCACGGCGTACATCTCGGCCAGCACGTGCACGCGCTCGTCGTCCTGCAGGG
>JAKAHF010000240.1 GCA_021815245.1 Actinomycetes bacterium | reverse complement strand
GTCTCACCGATGATGGAGTCCTCGAGGTCAGGGCGGATCTCGACTCCCTTTTCAAGCAGATCGCCACGCTGATGCCCTCTGGGAGCTTCGTCAGCCTCGACTACGGCGCTTGGTGGCCGGGCGTGGTGACCGAGCCCGGCCACCACGCGCTCCGCAGGCGGACGGTGCGGGGCTACTTCAAGCACCAACTGATCGACGACCCGCTGCTGCGTCCCGGCGATCAGGACCTCACAGCCGACGTCGATTTTGCCGCGATCGATCTGCACGGCCGCCGACACGGCTTTCGGACCGTGCTATTCACGACTCTCAGCGCATTCCTGCGCGCCGGCGATGCCGAGTCGGAGCTCGAGGCCCTGCGGAACGGCCGCCCTGCTGTTGTCGACACGCTCGAATCAGACAGGCAGGCGACGGTGCTCACCGATCTGCTCGACGAGCGCGATCTGGGTGGCGCCTTCAAGCTCATGCTGCAGGTGAGGGAGTAGCTCAGATCGACCCGCCCGAATCGCCTTGGCGCAAAACAGAATCGCTTTCTCATTTTCGCGGCAACGCGCTATAGTCAGCGGCATGAGCGACAAGAGCACGCCCTACCATGTCCCTCATCAGAAGCGCAGCAGGGAATCGCTTGAGCGGCTCCTCGACGCCGCCGAAGAGTGCATCAGCGCGAGCGGCATCGAGGGCTTCACGATTGCCGACGTGGTCAGCCGCGCCGACCTTTCGGTCGGGGCTTTCTATGCGCGGTTTCCCGACAAGACCGCCCTCCTGCATGCCGTGCAAGACCGCTTTCACGAACGCACCGAACCCGCCATCCACAAGCAGATGCTCCGATACGCCGCCGAGGCCGAAGGCCTCGCGGCAGCGGTCGAGCGCCTGATCGACATCCTTTCCAAGCATTTCGACCAGACCCGCGAGCTTTCGCGGGCTTTCATGATGAACTCGGTCTTCGATCCGCTCATGCGTACGCAGGGCGAACGAGTAAACCGCGAGCGCCGCAGGGTGTTCGCCGCGGTGCTACTCGAGTACCGCAACGAGATCGGCCACGACGATCCTCTCATGGCCATCGACATGGCCTACGCGATGTACTCGGCGGTAGTGCGCGGCACATTGGTGTTCGGCACCCAGCACGAACTCTTCTACGACGTGACCGAGCAGACCATCACGCGCGAAATCAAACGAGCCATAACCCTCTATCTCTATGGTGACGATTCTTCGTTTGCGTATTCGCCTTCGACGCGGTAAGGTGAGTTCCTAGAACAGAATGCTGATTCTGTTCTATGGGCAACAGGGGCCGCTCGCACTTGCATTTGGATGCCGCGCGGGCGAGAAAGGGGTGTGGATGGGTTGAGTCTCTAGCGCCAGTCTTCAGGGTCCTTCCTCAGTGTGACTTCCATCGTCAGTTCATGGGGGTTCGTAATGATCAGGAAACCGGGATTACCTGTTCGTGCACTTTGGACACTGATTCTTGTCATGGCCTTGATCGCCGCCCTCGGTGTGGTTGCTGCCGGGTGCGGCGAGGAGAAACCGGCGACCACCACCGCGGGACCCGCCACCACATCAGGGCCCGCCACCACATCAGGACCGGCCACCACCTCGGCGCCGGCGACCACCACTGCTCCTACCGAACCACTTCCGGCGAGCATCAAAGTCGGAGCCGTCATCCCCATCACCGGCAAGTACTCGGGCCTTGGAGACCAGGTCAGAAAAGGCTACGAGCTAGCCGTTGAGGACATCAACGCTGCCGGCGGCATCGACATCGGCGGCACCAAGGTGCCGATCGAGCTCTCTGTGCTCGATGACGAGTCCGATCCCGCCAAGACCGTACAGCAGTTGGAGACCCAGAACTCCGCCGGTGTCGTAGCTTACTTGGGCGGTGCGGGTAGCGACCTGCACGCCGCGGCAGCCGGCATCGCAGAGAAGAACAAGATCGCCTATCTCGGCATAGCGTTCGCGCTGCAGAAAGTCCACGAGCAAGGATTCAAGTACCTCTTCTCGCCGTTCCCCAAATCGAGAGACCACGCGCGGGTCACCTTCGACCTGCTCGATTCTCTGAACCCCAAGCCCACCAAGATCCAGGTCCTCGCCGAGAAGACCGACTGGGGCGCAGAGATGGTCAAGCTGTGGAAGGCCGAAGCCGATGCCCGTGGTGGCTATGAGATCACGGTGGCCGAGTATGCGCCCGGCACCACCGACTTCTCGTCGCTGATCCTCCCGGCCAAGCAGTCCGGCCAGCAGGCCCTGCTCGCGCTGCCCAGCTCTCCCGACGGCCTGGCTATGATGAAGCAGGTCAAGGAGCTCGACTGGAACGCCCAAGTCTACTTCCTCATTCGCGCCCCAGACCCGCCGACCTTCGGTGAGAACCTGGGTGTCGACAGCGACGGCGTCTTCTTGCTCCCTGGCTGGAACCGCGGCCTTACGTACCCCGGCGTCAAGGAGATGACCGAGCGCTACACCGCCAAGAACAACGGTCCCGCCTTGGCCCTGACCGGTCCCTCGTACGCGTGCGTGCAGATACTTGCCGACGCTATCAGCCGTGCGAAGAGCGTCGATCGTAACGCTATCCGTGACGCCATCGCCGCGACCGACCTCGACACCATGGTGGGTCACGTGACGTTCGACGAGCAGGGCATGTGGCCAAACGCTCTCGACCCGATCAACCAGTGGCAGGGCGGCAAACAGGCCCTCGTGTTCCCGTCGGATGTCGCTCTCGCTCAGCCGATCTTCCCGGCACTTCCGTGGAAAGACCGCTAGTAGCACCAAACCGAGTCTGATTCAGAAGGACCTCGGAGACCGCGCCCAGCGCGGTCTCCGAGGTCCCCTCCCAATTCGCCGAAGGGAACGAGCGTGCTGCTGAATCTCGAAAACGTGACCAAGGCATTCAAAGGCCTGATCGCGGTCAACTCCGTAACCGCCCACGTGAACGAAGGAGAGATCCTCGGACTGATCGGGCCGAACGGCGCCGGCAAGACCACGCTGTTCAACCTCATCACCGGGGTCTATCCGCCCACCAAGGGCACCATCTTGTTCGACGGCAAGGACATCACCGGCACTCCCCCCCATGCGCGCTGCTGGCTGGGCATCGCCCGCACCTTTCAATTGGTGCGGCCGTTCCCCGAGCTCAGCGTGCTCGACAACGCGGCCATGGGCAGAGTGTACGGACGCGAGCCGGTGCGCAACCGGACGCGGGCCGAGAAGGCGTGCGTCGAGACCCTCGAGATCGTCGGGTTGCATACGCGGGCGCACGAGAAGGCCAAGAGCCTGACCCTCGTCGACCGCAAACGCCTGGAGTTGGCACGCGCGCTGGCCACACGGCCCAAGCTGCTCCTGCTCGACGAGCTCTTGGCCGGCCTGAACCCTTCTGAGGTCCTCAACTCGATGACGCTCATCCGCGGCATACGCGACATGGGCATCACCGTCGTCATGGTCGAGCACCTGGTCAAAGCCGTCTTCGGCATGGCCGACCGCATCGTCGTGCTGAGCGCGGGCGAATTGATCGCCCAAGGAACGCCGGCGGAGGTCTCGTGCGACCAGCAAGTCATCGACGCCTATCTAGGAAAGTCACTTCATGCCTGATTTCCTCAAAGTAGACAATGTCAGCGTCGCTTACGGGGACATCCAGGCCTTGTGGGACGTCTCGCTCCAGGTCGACGAGGGCGAGATTGTCGCGCTCATCGGCCCCAACGGAGCCGGCAAGACGACGCTGATGCGGGTGATCGCCGGGTTGCATCCCCTCAAGGGGGGCAGCATCCACCTCGGCGACAAGGCTCTTCACGCCTCCCGAGCCCACCGCATCGTCGACTACGGCGTGATCCTCGTTCCTGAGGGTCGCCGGCTTTTCGGCGGACTCACGGTCATGGACAACCTCGACCTCGGCGCCTATTCCAAGAGAGCGAGAAAGGAGCGGGCCAAGACGCTGCAACTCGTCTTGGAGCTCTTCCCGCTGCTCGCCGAGCGCCGCACCCAACGTGCCAATACCATGAGCGGCGGTCAGCAGCAGATGCTCGCCATCGGGCGCGCCCTCATGGGACTCCCGAAGCTCCTCATGCTCGACGAACCCTCCCTGGGACTCGGTCCCCTGGTGGTGGAGAACATCTTCGAGACCATCAAGATGATGAACGGGCAGGGCATGACCACCTTCCTGGTCGAACAGAACGCCAAGCAGGCGCTGGAGCTGGCCGACCGCGCGTACATCCTCGAACAGGGACACATCGCCGGGTCGGGTGTGGCGCGCGACATGCTGAATGACAATCGCGTGCAGGAGGCATACTTGGGCATCTGCCTCACGCCTGACGACACGGTGCCGGCCGCGCCGGACAAGGGAGAGTGACCATGAGTTCATTCTTCCAGACGCTCGTGTTCGGCATCTTCGCGGGAGCGATCTACGGCATCGCCGCCATGGGACTCGCTCTCGTGTTCGGCGTTCTCAAGATCCTCAACATCGCCCACGGCGAGCTCGTCATGCTCGGCGGCTATGTCGGCTTCTGGGCTTTCAGCGCCCTGGGACTCGACCCCTTCTTGGCGCTGATCATCGTGATCCCGGCAATATTCGTGGCGGGCATCATCCTCGACAGAGTGGTGTACCGCAACATAGTGCGGCTCCTCGGCGAGGAGAAGCTCAAAAACTCGCTGCTCGTGAGCTTCGGTCTCGGTCTCGTTCTCCAGAATCTGGCCCAGTGGATCTTCACCGGCGATGAACGGTCGGTGCAGGCCTCTTACTCCGGTCAAGGCTGGAGCGTCGGTGGCGTGCTCTTTCCCTACACCCGGCTTGCCACCCTGGCCATCGTGCTCGTGATCACGGTGGCGCTGCACTTCTTCCTGCGCAAGACCTATCCCGGCAAAGCCATCCTGGCAACCGCCGAGGACTATGAATCGGCCGAACTGGCCGGCATCAACATCAGCCGCGTCTACATGCTGACGTTCGCTCTCGGAGCGGCCCTGGCCGCGGTGGCCGGACAGTTCGTGACCTTCACCTACTCCCTGGCGCCGAGCATCGGCATGATGTGGACGCTCAAGGCCATG
>JAKAHF010000239.1 GCA_021815245.1 Actinomycetes bacterium | reverse complement strand
GAGAAGAACGAGGGCGAGGCCGGCGAACAGTGCGGTCTCCATGGCCTGGAAAGTCCAGAAACGATCGGCCGGCTGATAGCTCACGACCACGTGGTAGGCCGAGGCGAGCTTGTCCACCCCGTCCTGGAACCATCCCAATCCGGCAGGTTGGCCCGCACCCATGTCGGGGAAGGCGTTTGTGACGGCCTGAGGAGTGAGGGTTTGCCCTGAGCCGTCGACGATCTGGACAGACCGCACGAGCGCGTTGGGCATTTCCACATAGGCCTTCACCGTCTGCTCCGAAGGAAAGAGGCCGAGAGCCACGTCGCTGGAGTCGAGCGCGAACGTCTCGCTCGTGGGCGCGCCGAAGTACGGTCGCACCAGGTATGTCACGGCCGCGCGTATGCCGGCGAACGCGGCCAGTGTCGCCGCCATCGCCGGTTGAGTTCTTCGCATGACAACGCCCAGCGTGACTCCGAGCGCGAACGAGAAGGCGGCGTAGCCGAGCGGCACCACGCCGCGGGCGCCAAAGACCAGCGGCGCAAACCGGTCCATGTGTATCTGGTCGACCGGGCCCGACCATATGTTGCCCATCAGCGCGAAGAGCCCCGACGTGGCCACGCCGCAAAGACCGACGAGGCCAAGTCGCACGGCGAGCCACCTTCGACGGGTGACGCTCTGGGTCCAGGCCAGCAGAATGCTGTGCGTCTCGAGCTCCCGGCTGACGAGGGGGGCTCCCCAGAAGACTCCGATGAGACCGGGCACGATGACCACGAGCATGTCGAGCGTCGCAGACACAACACCGTAGAAGCCCCCGAGCGCAGGCCGTGGCACCATCTCCGCAAGTCGCGACACGTGGGGCCAGGTTGCGGCGAGAACCGCGGCGACGCAGACGAGCGCGCCCGCGCCGACAAGCGACTGAACGCGGAATTGACGCCACGCAAGCCTGATCATCGCACCATCTCCAGGGCTGTGTGGTGTGCGGCGGACGGTCTTTCAGGATTGGTCATGTAGGCGAGAGCCAGATCTTCGAGACCGACCTCGTCGACGGTCCACGACGGGTCGAATATCGGTTCGTCCGTTCGCACGAGAAAGCTGCTCTGGCGCCCCCTGTGGCTGTACGCGATCACGTGCTGGCTCGCCGGCATTTCTGAGGTGGAGCGGCGCGGGCCCGTGAGGAGCCGGTGTGATCGGAGCAGCACGTCGACTTCTCCATACAGGCGCGGCTTCGAGGCGACCATGACCACAAGGTAGTCGCAGACCCTTTCGAGGTCGGTGACCAGGTGGGAGGAGAGGAGCACGGTCACGCCGTTCTCGGCGACGACCTCCATGAGGCTTTGGTGAAACTCGCGCCTCGCCAGAGGATCGAGACTGGCCACCGGCTCGTCGAGGATGAGCAACTCGGGACGCTTGGCGATGGCGAGTGTCAAGGCGAGTTGCGCGCGCTGGCCCCCCGAAAGCCTGCCGGCCTTCTGAAGTGGATCGAGGCCGAGAAGGCGCACGCGCTGCATGCCCAAGGTCTCGTCCCACTTGGGATTGAGCCAGGCTCCGAGCCGAAGGTGATCGGCGACCGAGAAGCGATCGTATACGGGTGTGTCTTGGGCAACGAACCCGACCCGGGCAAGGTGGTCGGTCGCACCTCCCGGCCGTGTGCCGAGGACTTCTATGGCGCCGCACGTGGGTCGCAGGAGGCCGGCGGCGAGGTGCAGCAACGTGGTCTTGCCCGCTCCGTTGGGCCCGACGATTCCGACCACTCGCCCCGCAGGTATCGTCACGGTGCAGTCACGGAGCGCCCACAGGCGTCCGTACTGCTTGCCGAGCTCGCGCGTGGCGAGGGCATCGGTCATGCTACGTTCTCTCCAGTCGAGGACCGAAAGGCATCCCTGAACAGCGCCTCGATGCTCTCATCGTCGAGTCCCGCGTGGCGGGCCTTGGCCAACCATTTCTGAAGATCCTCGCGCAAGGGGCCCTGCGCCGCGAGAGAGGCGTCGCTGAGACTCTTGGTCGCGAAGGTGCCGATGCCGGGCCGGACCGCGATCAATCCCTCATGTTCCAGCTCGCGGTAGGCCTTGAGCACGGTGTTGGGGTTGATCGCGAGGAGCCCTACGACCTCCTTGACGGTGGGCAGTTGATCGCCCTCGCGCAGAAGGCCAAGCCTGAGCGCCCTTCGAACCTGCTGAACCAATTGCAGGTAGGGCGATACTCCCGAGCGACCGTCCAGGTGGAACTCGATCACGTGCCCCTCGATTCGAGCTAGTTAACTAAAGTACTAGTTAACTATAACACTACCATGTACGAGGGGTCAACCAGACGGGATCTGCCTACTCCGATTCGACGTGCTGCTCGAAGAAGAGCCCCGAGATGCGGTCGTCCAAATCGAATACGAACCTGATATCGACGATGCGCTGCTCGAACACGGCCTCCAGAATGACCGCGCGATACCACAACTCACGATCGTCCTCATAGCGCATACCCTTTGTGAACTGGTAGGCGCCACTCAGCTTCACCGTGTCCTCCCAGGTGCCCTGGAGTATGTCGAGAGGCAGCTCCTTGCGGAAGTCGGTGCTGAAGCTCTCGAAGAGGGGTTGAGGGTCTCCGGCCACCAAGCTTTCGAACGTGTCGACGACTCCTTCGCCCAGTACGTCGATCGGAGTCGGCTCGGCCATAGTGGTCGCCGTGGTGATGGGGGGAGCCGACGAGACGGTGCCTGCGGAGGTGGCGGAGCTTGACGTATCCTGGTCGACGGTGCCTGTGGCGCAACCAGCGCAAAGCACGAGACACGCGAGCGCCACGCCCACAATGCCGCGTTTCGACGCGAGCCGTCCGAAGGATCCTCGAGCACCGGGAGTCGAGCGAATCTCGGCCTTTCGTGCGTCTCTTCTCATGCTTGCTCCCATCGCGCGGTGTTATGGACGAGTCGCGACCGTTCCTACGAACGGAAGATGTCGACGACCATGCCCGTCGGTAGTCGATTGTAGAGATCTCTCGCCACCCATACCGGAACGCGTACACAGCCGTGGCTGGCCGGATAAGGGGGCACCGATTCGTAGCCGTGGATGGCGGTCTTGCTGACCACGTACGAGGGGTAGTACATCTTGCCGTCGAGGGTGACGCACTTCACCCAGCCCTCATACTTCGCCCCGATCGAGAAATGCCCCGTGCGCGTGCCGAGTCTGCCCGTCGAAACGTGAACGACCTGCATGACCTTGTCGTCGCTGATCATGAAGAGAACCTGTCGCGTGAGGTCGACCTCGCACCTGTCTCCTGCGCCCGACATGGTGGGAACGGGCGTCCCGGCCGCGCCGAGCCGCTTCCACACCGGCGTGGTCATTCTGCCTGTGCGTTCGAGACCTTCCACTTTCTGAAAGGCCATGACCGCATCCCTCGTTCTGTGGTCGTACACACCGTCCACCGGGCCGCATAGATACCGAAGCGCCGTGAGCCGGGCTTCGAGGAAGGCGACGAGGGTTCCTTCGGAACCTATCGAGAGCGCGTCGTACTGTGACACGGCCGGGAGAGTCAGGGGATAGGCGATTCTCGCCCCGGAGGGTTGGAGGAAGGCACGGTAGAGCATCACCGCCATCTCGGCTCTGGTGAGATTGCCCTCGGGGAAGAACCAGCCATTCGTCGGGCACTGCAGGATTCCGAGCCGGTATGCAGCCGCCACGGCGATAGCGCCGGCGGGTTCCATGAGCATGCGGTCGCGGAAGCCCCCTAGCCAGATCTGCGCCTCCTCGACGGTGAGATCGAGAGCGGCCGCGCCTGCATCGTCTTTGCGCAAGGAATCGACGGCCCTCATCACAAACAGCGCCGCTTCCTGCCTCTTGACCGTACGCTCGGGCGAAAACGTGGAGGCGCCGGTGCCCTGGATGATGCCGGCGAGGGAAAGGGCGCTCACCGCGCCCGAGTACCAATCGTACGGCGTCACATCGGAGAAGTGCTGACCGGGGGCGCTCGGCAGATCCATCGCTCTGGTCATGAAGTACGCGAACTCGGCCCGGGTGACCGTTCCGTCGGGGTCGAACGAACCATCGGGATTCCTCAGCATCACCGTTCGGCCGGCGAGCGCGTAGACAGCTGCCGCGTGCGGGGCTTCCTCGGGGACATCGGAGAACGTCGGTGGCGCCGGAGTGGCGAGGGATGCTGTGGGAGTCGCCGCGTTCGCAGGGGCCGACGCCGAAGCGGCCATCAGAACCGCCACAGAGCCCGCGAGGGCCAGTGCCATAAGCGGGCGGAATAGTCTCGGCCTCAGTATTTGCCTCATGCCAACATGTCTGCCCGACGTGCGACTACCGACAGTGTACTGAGTTCTTCGCTCGAAGCGCCAGTCCTCGCCGAAAGGTCGGTCGTGCGTTTGGCGTATAGTGACGGCGGTGATCCTGCGCACAGCGAGGTGGGTGATGAAAGCCGGATTGTTGCTTGCGTCGGCCACGGCGCTACTCCTGGTTGCGCTTGCCGCCGGGTGCGGCGATGTGTCGACTCCCGCGTCTACGGGCACATCGGCTCCATCGGCGTCTGCGGCGACTTCATCGACGACCGACTTTCCCCAGCCCTGGTCGGGCAACTATGGCACGGTCACCGAAGCCGACATGACTACCGTGCCACCCTCGGGTCCCACGACCGAGTCCGTGCCGATCGCCGGCGGCGAGGAGTACGCCGACAAGCTGATCTCGGATATCGAGGGGATCCTCAGCGCGTCGGAATCGAAGGCGGCGTCAGTCCGAACCACGACGCGTGCCTCGCCCCGGACGAGTTCTGGATTCGGCCACGCCCGTTGCGCCCGAAACAGCGCCCGGTGTTCTGGGCCGGCCTCGGCGGGCGGCGAAGTGCGGCCAAAAGAAATCCTTTGCCAAGGCTGGCGCGGATTCCGCACACTGCCATCGCTCCGGGAAATTGAATGGGGATTCCGAATGAAGTTCTACGCGCATACGGCGGAGGATGAGGGTGGCAGGCGGCTGTCGGACGAGGGCCGCTGGCAGTGGCTCAAGGACCATCTCCAAGCGGGGGCTGAGATGGCGAAGCGCTTTGGCAGCCCTCTTGGGCTCG
>JAKAHF010000238.1 GCA_021815245.1 Actinomycetes bacterium | reverse complement strand
CGAGAGCGTCGTCGAGGTCGCGAACAGCCTCACCACGGGTGCGGGGGAGAGAAGCCCCGTACCGGTCACGGTGAAGCTTCGGGCGGGTCTCACACCCGGTGACGGTCTCGCCGTCGCGCTCGCGCCGCGCCTCCAAGCCGCTGGGGTCTCGGCTCTTGGCGTACACCCGCGCTCGGCCAGTGAGTACTACCATGGGCGCGCAGATCACCGCGTCACAACAGCCGTGGTTGACTCTGTCGACATACCGGTCATGGCCTCCGGGGACATCGATAGCGTCGAAGCGGCCCTCGCGGTGATGCAGACTACGGGAAGTGCCGCTGTGATGCTCGCGCGGGGAGTCGGGGGCGATCCTTGGCTCGTCGACGTGCTGCTCTCGGGCCGGCCGGCGCCACGCCCGCCGCTCGCGGTCGTTGTCGCCGACCTCCGTGTTCTCCTGCGCCGGGCCGAGGAGGAGATGGGCGCCGACAGGGCGGTCCGGTGGATCCGCAAGGCCCTCACCTGGTATCTGAAGCCCTCGGGAGTGTCACCACGCGCGTTGGAGAGGCTCAGCGTGATAGCCGACATTGGCCTGCTCGACGACTCACTTGCGGCCCTGGCGGGCTCCGAACAGGGGTCGGCGAAGCCGGCGGAGCCGGTCTCTCAGAGCGAGTGAGTCTGAGACGGGCCATACGAAGCGTTGACAAGTGCGGCCGGCATTTCCTATAATGCTCCGCTACTTTCAGGCGCAGTCCACTTCAGAGCGGAAGTAAGGAAGGTACTCGTGACCCGAAAAGAAGTAATCCTTACCGAAGACGGCCTCAAGCAGCTCCAGGACGAGGTCAATTTCCTCTCCACCGTAAAGCGTGAAGAGGTCGCTGAGCGCATTCGCCAGGCCCGTGAGTTCGGAGATATCAGTGAGAACTCCGAGTATGACGATGCCAAGAACGAACAGGCCCTCCTCGAGCACCGCATCGGCCTTCTGCAGGAGAAGCTTCGTCGGTCGCGGGTTATCAAAGACTCCGAGATCGACACCGATAAGGTGAGCGTCGGCAGCACGGTCACCCTGCGCGACAAAGACGCCGGTGAGATCCGCATCTACACGCTGGTCGGTTCGGCCGAGGCCGATCCCACCAAAGCCAAGCTCTCGAACGAATCTCCTGTGGGTCAGGCGATCATCGGCAAGAGGGTCGGCGACGTGGTCACCGTCCCGGTGCCCGTCGGCGCCCTCAACTACGAGATCCTGGCCATAGGGAAGACGACCTAGATGGACGAGCCCGGCCCGGCTCAAAGCCCCCAGACCTCCGACGGCGTCCAGGGCGCGTCATCGCACGACGACGAACTGCACGAGTGGGAGCGCCAGCGCTTGGCGAAGCTCGAGCGGTTGCGTGCCGACGATGTCGAGCCCTACGCGCGCAGCTTTCCCGATCGTACGGCGCTCGCCGAGATCATCGAGGACTACAGCTATCTCGAGACGGGGCAGACGGCCGAAGGCACGCATTTCAAAGTGGCCGGGCGTGTCATGTCGAGGCGACGTCATGGCAAATCGCTCTTTCTCAACCTGCGTGACGACTGGCGCGAACTCCAGGTCTACAGCAATGTAAACACGCTCGGCGAGACGGCGTTCGAACAGCTTACCGACATCGACCTGGGCGACATCATCGGCTGCGAAGGTCATGTGTTTCGCACCCGCACGGGTGAGTTGACCGTCTTTGCCGAGTCGTGGACGCTGCTGACCAAGGCCCTGCGGCCGCTGCCCGAGAAGTGGCACGGGCTGCAAGACCGCGAGACCCGCTATCGTCAGCGATACGTCGATCTCATAGCCAACCCCGAGGTGGCGCGGCAGCTGCGCGGCCGCGGCAAACTCATCTCGGCGATGCGCCGCTACCTCGAGGATCAGGGCTTCGAAGAGGTCGAGACTCCGACCCTGCAGCCGTTGCCGGGTGGGGCGCTCGCTCGTCCGTTTGTGACGCACCACAACGCCCTCGACACCGACCTCTATCTTCGCATCGCTCCCGAGCTCTACCTCAAGAGACTGATGGTCGGCGGGTTCAACAAGATCTTCGAGGTCTGCAAGAACTTCCGCAACGAGGGCATCTCGCTCGTGCACAATCCCGAGTTCACCATGATGGAGCTCTACTGGGCCTACGTCGACTACAACGCCATCATGCAACTCGTGGAGAACATGGTGCCCGCTCTCGCCGAGCAGGTGGTCGGCTCGACCCAGATCACGGTCGGTGAGCAACTCGTCGAGTTGAAGGCCCCGTGGCCGCGGCGCACGATCGACTCGTTGCTGCGCGAGTATGTCGATATGTCGCTCGCCGACATGCGCGACGATCCGCAGAAGGCGAAAGAGACCCTCCGCGCCCGCAAGATCGACGTCGAGAACCGCGACTCGTATTCGACCCTGGTCGACAAGGCTCTCAAGCATGCCTGCTGGCCGAATCTCACCCAACCGACCTTCGCGATCGACTACCCGCTCGAGCTGAGCCCGCTCGCCAAGTCGAGCCCGGGCGACCCTCTTATCGTCGAGCGCTTTCAGGCAGTCGTCTGTGGCAAGGAGATCTGCAACGCCTTCTCCGAGCTCAACGACCCGCAAGACCAGCGCCGTCGCTTCGAAGAGCAGGCGCGCAAGAAGGCCGCGGGCGACGAAGAAGCCATGGTGCTCGACGAGGACTTCCTGCGCGCGCTCGAGTACGGCATGCCGCCGGCGGGCGGCCTGGGCATCGGCATCGACCGGCTGGCCATGTTGCTGCTTGGAGTCGATTCGATTCGCGACGTGATCCTCTTTCCGCAGTTGCGACCCGAGAAGTAGCTCGAGGCACGTCTTCGGCCCCCCTGTTCTTGCCGCTCGCCGCCGGTCGTTTCGGGATCGATGCGGGCGCTTGCGACTGCCGGTGAAAGCGCGTAAGTTCCGCGTCAAATCAGCGCCCCAAAAGGGAGCCTCAGACCCCTCTGTGCTACACTTTGTGCAGTCAGTTGTTACCCCTCCCGGCACAGTACGCCGCCGAGTGTCCCCGTACATTGGTGCCGGATGGCAGGCAGTCCCGCGTGGTCTGCCGGTGGAGGATTCGAGTGTTTGCTGAGGATTCAGCCGACTGGAGCATAGATCTCAACGGGTCGGTCACCTGTGAAGCTTGTGGCGAAGAACCGGCGACGATCCACCTTCTGCGTGTCGTCGACGGGGGCGTGAGCCACACTCA
Organism: Actinomycetes bacterium; assembly: GCA_021815245.1. Next base: position 1,851 of record JAKAHF010000238.1, on the reverse strand, counting down.
CCTGTGTCCCGCCTGCGCTGAGGAGATGGCCGAGGAATCTGACGGCCTCGCGCTGGTGCTTGCCGTGCCGTCGGCACTTCGCAACCTGGCGCGGCAGACGCCTGCGCCCGATCCGGTGTCGCAGGTCTCGGCGCGCGAGGGTGACGGATTCTGCTCCGTGTGCGGCACCACCCTGACCGACGTCAAAGAGTCAGGTCTCATGGGGTGCGCGAACTGCTATCAGGTGTTCGCTACGTATCTCGAAAGCACCATGCCCGAGGACAGAGAGGTCACCGAGCATCTCGGCAAGATCCCGCATCGCGGTCCTGAGACCGATTCGTTGCGGCACGAGATCATGAGGCTGGAGCGCATGCTGCGCGAGTTGGTGGCACACGAGCGTTTCGAAGAGGCCGCCGGTGTGCGAGATCGCCTGAGCGAGCTGGGTCAGCGGCTCGAAGGTGGATCATAGTGGCTCCGCCGGTCATCACGGCTTCGGCCCTTGGCCTGACCCGCAATGAATCGGGTAGGCGCTTTTCACATGCCGAAGACACCGCGGGCCTGATCGATCTGAGAGCCGAGATCGTCGAGTTGCTCGGAGGCTCCATATGGGAGCGGTCGTGGACGGTGTACGATCTCGACGAGATGAACGGCATGCAGGTCGAGTACCTGGTGGAGCAGGGGCTCATGACGCCCGGCTTCTCTCAGATCTCGCGACCGGGGAGAGGCTTTGCCGTGTACGGTGACGGCGAGGCCTCGCTCGAGATCAACGGCGAAGACCATCTGCGCTTGCTCGGTTTCAGGGAAGGCGGCCAGCTGACGATCCTCTGGTCGTTGTTGAACCACCTCGACGACCGCATCGAAACTGTGGTCTCGTACGCTTTCGACCCCCGTTGGGGATACCTGTCGGCGAGGCCGAGGCAGGCAGGCCATGGCATGCGCGCATATGCCACTCTGCATCTACCTGCTCTCGCCCTCACCGGGCGATTGGCCGGCACCGCGCTCGACTTGGCCCGCCAAGGACTCGGTCTCATGGGTCTTTGGGGAGGCGCAGGTGGAGTGGTGCAGATGTCGAACGTTGTCGGTCAGGGCAAGACCGAGGAAGATACCCTACGTCAGATCGGCGAGATCTGCAGGGGCATTCTCGAAAAGGAGCGGTCGGTGCGCAAGATGCTCGTGCGCGAAAGCCCGCTCCAGAGCCGCGATCAGATCGGCCGTGCCATCGGCGCGGCGCAACAAGCGTGGCTGATGTCGTTTCACGAAGCGGTGAACCTCATCTCCGCCGCGCAGGTGGGTTTGGAACTCGGGTTGGTCGAGGCGCCTGGGCTCGAAGCAGAATCGGCCTTTGGTCTCATGTGCCGACTGCAACCCGCGCATATTGTTCTCGACCATATGGATGGAAAAGCCGATTCTATGGATAGTTCCGAGATAGACGAGGTACGGGCCAAGTTGCTCCGCGAGGTCTTCGAGGGAGCCACCGTCCGGGCTTAGAGAGGTACAGCATGTTTGAGCGATTCACAGAACGAGCGCGGCAGGTGATCGTTCTCGCGCAAGAAGAGGCGAGGACGCTGCGTCATAACTACATCGGCACCGAGCATATGCTGCTCGGCCTGCTGCGCGAAGCCGACGGGGTGGCTGCCCGGGTACTCGGCTCCCTCGAGGTCACTCTCGAAGAGGTGCGGGCCGAAGTGACCCGCATCGTCGGCGAGGGAGACGCAGAGTCGCAGGGCCAGATCCCGTTCACGCCGCGGGCCAAGAAGGTCCTCGAGATGGCGTTGCGCGAAGCGCTGTCTCTCGGCCACAACTACATCGGCACCGAGCACGTGCTGCTTGGCCTCGTACGTGAGAGCGAGGGCGTCGCCGCCCGCATTCTCG
>JAKAHF010000237.1 GCA_021815245.1 Actinomycetes bacterium | reverse complement strand
CCGGCGTGCCCATGCGCAGCTGGCTGCCGTCGGCGAGCGTCAGCCCCACTTCGCCGGCGACCGTCACGTCCACCTGCTTGACATCGGGCAACCGGTCGGCGACCGCTCCGTCGACAAGTTCGACGACCACCGGCAGCGCCGACACGATCTCCGCCGGCACTCTATCGCCGGCAGCCAGAACAAGATCGGCCGCCGGCACGACCAGCGGCAGTGAGTAGCCTCTTGGGGGCACGGCCCTCTCGAGCACTCGCCCGTCCTCGCTCACAAGCCACACGACACCTTCGGCCGCCCGCAGACGAGCCAGAGGTTCGTACTCGACCAAGCGCACTTCGAGCGTGTTGGGAAAGTCGCGGTAGACCTCGGCCGACCTCACGTACGGCAGCGAGGACAGCGCTTCCTCGATGGCATCCGTCGACAGGCGCAGCAGGCTGACCCCCAGAGCGTCAGAGGTGGCAGCCGCGATGTCCTCGCGACTCACCCGCTCGGTGGCCGTCGCGGTGATGGTCCTGACCGCGAACACCGACGATGAGCGCAACCACAGGAAGAGTCCCGCTGCGATGAGGAGGATGAGTACGATGGTGAAAGGAACCGCGCGGCGGCGGCCTCGTCGCCCATTCACCGATCGCTGCCGGCCGCGTACGCGATCATCCATGGCGGTCACCCACCCGCGCGATCATCCATCGGAACGGGGCGGCTCCCCGGGCTCCGACGGCGAGCTATCCCAGGGGAACTCGCAGCCGACCAGCCTGACCTCCGGCTCCAGCACCACCCCACAGTCTTTCTCAACCCGCTCACGCATCAGACCCATCAACGCCAGCACATCGGCCGTCGTCGCCTCTCCCATGTTCACCAAGAAGTTGGCGTGCACTTTGGATACTTCGGCGCCGCCGCACCGCACTCCTTTCAGGCCCGCAGCCTCGATAAGGCGCCCCGCACCTGTCTGAGCCGGGTTCTTGAACGTGCTCCCAAAGGTGCGCACTCCCTGAGGCTGCACCGTCCGCCGCTTGCGCAGGATCGACTGGTGACATTCGAGCACGACCTCTGTCTCGCTCGGGACGAGTTCGAACCGGGCGGCGCAGACGATGCTCCCCGCGGGCAGGTTGCAGAACCGATATCCGCAGTCGAGCTCGCTTGCCGAAATCCAGAAGTCTCCCGAGGCGGTCGCGAACTGCACGTCGACGAGCACGTCCTGGAGTGCTTTGCCATACGCTCCCGCGTTCATGGCCACCGCCCCTCCCACGGTGCCCGGTATGCCGCAGGCGAAGTCGAGACCGGCGAGACCGGCTTCCGCCGTCGCCGCGGCCAATCGAGGCAACGACGCGGCGGCGCCCACCGTCAGCACGACAGGCTCGGCGCCCGGCGCAGCACATGCCGGCAGGCCTTCGACGAACTCAAAATCCTCGCCGAGCTTGATGACCAGTCCTTGGAATCCGGCGTCGGCGACCAGGAAGTTCGAGCCGGCCCCAAGGCAGACCCACTGAAGCTCGTGCGCCTCCGCGACGGCGAGGACGCCCACGGCGGCCCGGGTGTTTGCGACCGTGACAAGTGCCGCGGCCTTGCCCCCGGTGCCGATCGTGGTGAAGGGCGCGAGGGGCGCATCTCGCCATATACGCACACCGTCAAGCGCGCGCAGGGCTTCGTAGGCTGCGGCAGGCAGATCCACGCGTGGACCCCTCAGGCGGGCGAGAGGAAGCGCTCTCCGACTCTGTGCACATCCCCGGCCCCGAGGGTCAGCACGAGGTCGCCACGAGCCGCGTGTTTCTGAAGGTATTCCACGATCGAGGCCAGTTTCGGCAGGTAGATCACGGGCTTGCTGTGGCCCATCTTGAGCAGGTCATCGACGATCAACTTGCCACTCACGCCCGGCCAAGGATCCTCCCGCGCTCCGTACACGTCGGTGACCACCGCTACGTCGGCCTCGGCCAACGCCTGGGCGAACTCGAGGTGCAGATACTCGGTGCGTGAGTACAGGTGCGGCTGGAACACCGCGATCACCCGAGACCAACCCTGGTCGCGGGCGGCCCGAAGCGTCGCCAGTAGCTCCGTGGGATGGTGGGCGTAGTCATCGACCACCGTCACTCCGTCGCGCTCCCCCTTGAACTGGAAGCGGCGCACGGCTCCGCTGAAGGCGGCCAGCGCCGAAGTGATCGGCTCCTGGGGCACGCCGAGCTCCGTGAGGGTGACGAAGCAGGCCAGGGCGTTCAACACGTTGTGCCTGCCCGGCACCTGCAGAGCCGCGTCGGTCATCTTGCGGCCCGCGTGCCATATCTCGAACCTGCTGCCCTTGTCCTTTGCCGCCACCTCACGCGCCTGATAGTCCGCCGTGTCGGTGAATCCATAGGACCGGGTGCGGCAACCGGCTCTGCGCGCCAGCGCGGTCGCGCGCGGGTCTTCGCCGCAGTACACCAGCAACCCATCTTCGGGCAGCCGCTCGATAAATTCGGAGAACACTCGCTCCACGTCTTCGATGTGCAGGTAGTGGCTGTGGTGATCGAGTTCCACATTGGTGAGCACGGCCACCTTGGGATGGAGCAGCAAAAGCGATCCGTCTGATTCGTCGGCTTCACAGACCACGAGGTCGCCTTTGCCATGGCGGGCGTTGGAGCCGAGATCGTTCAGCTCTCCGCCGACCAAGAACGTCGGATCGAATCCTCCGTCGACCAGCGAACGTGTGATCATCGAGGTGGTCGTGGTCTTGCCGTGAGTGCCACAGACCGCGATGCCGCGGCCGGCGTCCATGAGCCAAGCTAGCGATTGCGCGCGCCTCACCACGAGGATCCCTCGCTTGCGGGCCTCCTGGAGCTCGACGTTGTGATTGGGGATGGCCGAGGATATGACCACCACATCGGGATGGTCGAGATTGGCCGCCCGATGCCCGATCTTGACATCGACCCCCTCCTGCTCCAGCAGAGAGGTGTAGCGCGACGCCTTGAGATCAGATCCGGTGACCCGGTACCCCCGGCTGTGCAGCACGAGGGCTATGCCGCTCATGCCCGCCCCACCGATGCCTATGAAGTGCAGCCGGCGCAGCCCCTCGGGCGCGGGAATACTCTTGCTGTGGGTCGCTGCTTCAGTCATGGTGCCTCGCGTCGGGCGAGTCGTGGTGTAGGGCCGCAGGCGCGGCGACCAATTCTACTACGACGTCGGCGATGCGGTCAGCGGCATCGGGCCGCGCCAATCGCAGAGCCGCCTCCTTCATCCGCCTGTTGTTCTCGACATCGAGAAGCCGGTCGACCGCCGCGGCTAAGCGCTCACCGTCGAGTTCACCGTCGGCGACGCAAAGAGCGGCTCCGGCTGCCTCCACGTGGCGCGCGTTGACGGTCTGGTGGTCTCCCGTGGCGAGCGGCCAGGGCACCAGCAGCGAGGGGACCCCGCGCGCGAGGATCTCTGCCACCGACCCCCCGGCCCTGCCGACGACCGCGTCGGCGGCGGCGAGAGCGAGGGCGAAATCGTCCAGAAAGGCGAACGCCTGGTATGACGAGTTGGCGCCCGGCTCCTCGAGCACCGCCGCGACGCGCGCGTACTCGTTCTTGCCGGTCACGTGCAGCACCTGGAACGGCGTCTGCCGGCGCGCGAACGCGCCGAGCGCCGCCTCGTTCAAGGTGTGGGCGCCCAGACTCCCACCGAAGATGAGCAGCACCTGCCGTTCAGCTGCAAGCCCGAAGCGGCTCAAGCCTTCCTCCCGGGTCGCCAGCAACAGCGACGGCCGCAGGGGTCGGCCCGTGTATACGAACTTGCCACGGCCATCCCCGGCAACCCGGTCGAGATCGGCGAACGAGAGACACACCTTGTCGACCATGCGACTGAGGATGCGGTTGGTCCAACCCATATGGGAGTCCATCTCGATCGCCACCGAGGGTATGCCCCTCGCCGCGGCCTCGGCGACCACGGGGCCCGAAGCGTATGCGCCTACCCCTATCACGCAGTCAGGGCGAAACGTTCGAAGGATCTTCCAAGCGTCGACGGCCGCTAGAGGCAGCGAACCAAGGGTGCGAAGGGTCGAGAGCCCCAATCTACGCGTGAAGCCACGGATGCGCACCTCGGAGAACGCATATCCTGCCCGGGGGACCAACTCCTTCTCCATGCCCCGTTCGGTGCCGCAGAAGGCCACCTCGAAGCCCCGGGCCGACAGGACGTCAGCGAGCGCCAGAGCGGGCACCACGTGCCCCGCCGTTCCACCGCCTGCTATCAATATCCGTGACATTTACGCCGTACCTCACTGCTGCTGGTGGCCGCGGCCTGACCGGAGCTCGTTTCGCAACGGCCAGAATCAATCCCACCGCCATGAGCATGGCCACCAGGCTGCTGCGCCCGTAGCTGATAAAAGGAAGGGGCACGCCGGTAAGCGGCATAGCCCCGATCACTCCACCGAGATGCACTATCGCCTGCAAGGTCACCAGCATACCGCACCCCGCGATGAGGTACTTGCCCATGGGTTCGGCGCACCTGCGCGCCAGCTTCCAACAGGCTACCGCGAAGACCACGAAGATCACCAGCACGGCGAACGTCCCGACAAGCCCGAACTCCTCACCGAGGATGCTGAAGATCATGTCGGTATGGGCCTTGGGCAGATACTGGAATTTCTGGATGCTCTCGCCGGGGCCCACGCCGAACCAACCTCCTCTGCCGAGGGCGACCAGCGACTGCGAGAGCTGGTACCCGGAGTCCTGAGGATCGGCCGACGGGTTCAAGAAGGCGAAGATCCGGCTCATGCGCTCGGCACTCGAGCAGATGAGCCCAAGCGCGGCCGCTGTGCCGAGACCTGCGAGTAGTGCCACATGGCGGCCCTTCATGCCGGCCACCCAAAGCATGCCGATCATGAGCCCTGCGATGATGAGCGCGGTGCCCAGGTCACCTTCAGCCGTGACGAGCAGACACATGCCCAGTCCCACCAGTCCGAAGGGGACCATGAAGAGCTTGAAGGTCGCCGGACGCACCCGAGCCGTCGAGAGCAGGTGCGCTCCGAGGAGTACGAGAGCCAGCTTCGCGAACTCCGAGGGCTGCACGCTGATAGGTCCCAACTTGAGCCAGCTCGAGGCCCC
>JAKAHF010000236.1 GCA_021815245.1 Actinomycetes bacterium | reverse complement strand
TGAGATATCTGGTCGTTGGTCAGACCGTAGCCATTGAGGATGTCGTCATCGAGGTCCGCCCACGAGGCCGCGAAGACCGTCGAACCACCACCAAGTAGAAGACAAAGCGTCAGGGCCAAAAGCAGCAGCGCCCTTTTTGAGAACCGAACCATTGCCCGCTCCTTTCTCCATGTGCTAACGGAGCACTCGACGCGCTCTCAACGTGCATAGTTCCCCGTCGGCGAAGAGGTGGACTCGCCGTGCCCTCCCGGCACAGGAAGAGCTCGTCAGAGAATCATCTGCTTGTCGAGCTGGAACTCGGACTTCATGCCCAGGCTGCTCACGTCTCCGCTGATCATGGAGCCGATCATGAGAAGCAACCCGGTCGGGCCCCGCGACACTCTGGCGGTCATGGTGCTCGCCAGCCCCTGGCCGCTGCTGGCCGACATGTCGAAGCTCAACGTAGCGCCGTCGAACGTGAAGCGTACGGTCGTGGGCGTGTTGTCGACGTTTGCGCCCTCACCGAAATCCACGCCCGAGAAGTCTATGAGAATGACCGCGGAGCCACCCTTGCCACCCGGGTCCATGGTGATGTCCATGGTCATCGGAAGCGGCTGGCCCTTCGCCTCGTTGAAGAAGGCCATGGCACAACCTGCTTCTTCGTTCGCCTGGGCGGCCGCTTCGTCGAAATACACGTCTGTGATCGTGAACATGCCCTCCCATGCGCCGTTCAACTCATTCGCCGAGATCGGCACATTCAGGACTTCAGTGGTAGTCGTCGTCGACATGGTCGAGGTGGTGGGCGGCAGCGTGGTGGTCGTGGTGCGCTCGGCGTCTCTGTCTCCGCTCGATCCGACAACCCGCTCGAAGGTCTGACCGGTATCGATGTCGATCAGCACGAAGCTCTCGATCTTCACAGCGGAGGGTTGGATGACGACGACGACACTGGGGTCGAATCCCTGCCACGGCTTGCCGGTGTAGCGAGGCTTCACCGAAACGGCGATCGGCGGAATGAGCGGGTTGCCGCACTCGCACCGAGCGCGCGGCACGCCGAAGATGTCGACGAGCACGTACTGGCCCGCTTGGAGTATCGATTGACGTGGCGTCGGCTTGCCGTCGCGGAAGCCGTGGTTGGTCACCCGGAGGTCGCGCGTCAGGAGTACGGGCGTCAGCTCGGCGAAGTAGGAGGCGAGTTGCTCGACCGTGACCTGGTTGCCGCCGCTCCACAGCAGGGTGGAATCGGCGTTCAGAGCCGCGCAGAAGGCGGCGGCTTTGTCGAGATTCTCCTGCAGGAACTTGAGTTGCGCGTCCTTGTCGGCGATCAACTTGCTGCGCGAGCCGCCATAGAGACCCGGAGAGCCGCCCAGCATCGAGGCGACCTGCACGGGCGAGCCCGGCATGGTGGGCAGAGTGGTGAGCGCTGCCAGAGACGTCGGACTGGGGATGGCATGGTCATAGACGAGAGAGTCTCCGGCGAACGACTCGGGTCCCGCCTCTCCGGCCGGCTCGAGGAAGATCTCCCCGGCCGCCTGAGTGAACACCTCGCCCGAGCCGGTGGCTGTGGTGCCGCCGGAGCCCCCACCACAGCCCGCAGATGCAAGCGCCGCGACCATCAGCGCCACAACAAGCGCCGAGACGAGCAAGATCATCTGTCTCCGAGCACCCATAGCGACATACCTCCTGCTCGACCTACCCCGTGGGACGATAGTAGTCCGGCAACGTGCCAGACACAAGACGGACCGTGACCCGGCAGTCATAATCCGCCTTGTCGGGATCAGTAGCCCTTCTGTGTCAGCTGAACCGAGATGCTCTCGGCGCCGGCCCGGTTGGGGTCGATCTGCAAGGCTTTGTCGATGGCCGCTCTCGCCTCCTGGTACCGACCCATGTTGAAGAGGCAGTCGCCCAGCCACTCCTGATATCCGGCGCTGTTGGGGGCCGCCGCAACCGCGGCTTGGAGATGGGGCAGGGCTGAATCGTAGAGGCCCTGCTCGTCGAGCACGGCTCCAAGGGCCCAATGCGCGAAGTGGCTGGTGGCATCGAGGGCCAACGAGGCCTCGAGGTTGGTGACGGCGCCGGCCAAGTCGCCTATCTTCCAGAGCGTGACTCCCAGGCCTTCGTGCGCCGCGGCTTCGTAGCCCTGTCCGAGCAGGAGTTCGTTGGCGTAGATGCCCATGGCCTGCTCGAACTGCCCCGACTCGCGCAACGCTTCAGCGTAGAGGTGAAGGAATGCGGCCCACTTCGGCCGGGTCGCGATCGCCTGTTGGTAGAAGGTAGCCGCTTCGGTCCATTGCGACTGGATGGAGCGTACCCATCCCGCCGAGGCCAGCACCCATGGATCTTTGGGCGCGAAGTCGAGTGCCGTCTGGAGTTCGGGCTGCGCCTCGTCGAGGCGACCGCCTGTGGCGAGGATGCGGGCGAGGAAGGCATGGGCCTGCGCGTCGCGCATGTTGAGCTTGAGCGCCGCGCGGCAGGCCTGCTCGGCAGTGGCGAGATCACCGGCTTGGTACTCGGTGAACACCGCGAGCAACGAGAGGCCGAGGAAGTCCCAGGCGACGCCGTTCATGGGATTGGCCGTAGTGGCGATCTGTAGCTGCTGAGGCGCCATGTCTCTCGGGAACCCACGATGCAAGTAGTAGGCGATGCCCAGCTGCGTGCGGGCCAGATCGCTGTCGGGACTCGTCTTGAGGGCCTCGTTGTACTTCTCGATGGCTTCGTCGAGTTGGCCGTTGCGCACCAAGCTGTCGCCCTCATTGATGAGCTGGGCGATCTGCGGCAGCAGGGCGGTGGTCGGCACCAGCATGTCGCTGCCCAGGGTCATGCCGCCCGGCAGAGTCGTCGCCGTCGTCTGACCGCCCTTGTCGTCAGAGCCGGTCAGCAGCACCACCGCGACGACCGCGACGATGATCACCACCACGCCTCCGATGAGCGCGGGCCATGGTTTCTTCTTGCGCCGCCGGCCTGCCCCAGGCCATTCTTGGGTACCCACCCCGGCGTAGGGCGAGCTGGGCTCCGGGACGACCGCGACCTGCTCGAGCCGCGTGGCGCCGAGCGGTGTCTGGATGGGCTGCATGCCCGAATTGCCGGCAACCGGCGAGCCCGACGGCGGAGTCGGAGCGCCGTAGACCGGAATGCCGGTCGGCGTCGGGATGGGGATGCCTGTCGGTGTGGGGATTGGGATGCCTGCCGGCGTGACGGGTCTCGGCGGCTGACCGCCTCCCTGTACGATGACGGTGGCGGCGAGATTCTGAGCGACGGGTCGCTCTCCGGTTGTCGGCGTTCCCGCGGGGCGGGAGAGGATGGTCTGCAGTGCCGTGGCGAGGGCGGTCGCTTTCTGGAAGCGCTTCTCGGGTTCCTTGGCGAGCACTTTGTCGACCACGGCTTGGATATCGGCCGGCAGGCCCGGGTTGAATGTCTGTGCCGGCGGGATGGGAGCCGACAGATGCTGCGCGAGGATCGATGCGGTCGTCTCGGCGTCGTACGGCACCTTGCCGGCCAGGGCTTCGAATAGGCAAACGCCCAGGGAGTAGATGTCGCTGCGAACGTCGGTCGCGAACCCCTGCACCTGTTCGGGCGACATGTAGTGGGCCGATCCCATGACCATGCCCACCGCCGTGTACGAGGTCGCGCCCATGAGCTTGGCGATGCCGTAGTCGGTGAGAATGGGATCGCCTTGAGCGCTCAGGAGAACGTTGGCCGGTTTGATATCGCGGTGCACCATGCCCCGCGATCCGGCGTAGTCGATCGCCGAACAGAGCGGCGGGAAGATGCGCAGGATCTCCTTGGCCGAAAGGGGGCCACGGTTCGGCGCGGCCGCGGCCGCGCGCTCGGTGAGCAACGTGGCCAACGTCGAGCCGTCGATGAGCTCCATGACCATGTAGTACGAGTCGGCCTCGGTGCCGAAGTCGAAGACCTTGACGATATTGGGGTGGCTGAGCGCGGCGACCGCCTGGGCCTCATGCTGAAAGCGGCCGACAAAGGCGGGGTCGGAGGCCAGATGCCCATGCATGACTTTGATGGCGACCACTCGGTCGAGTACCGGATCGTGGGCCTTGTAGACGGTCGCCATGCCGCCCTGGCCGATCAGGCCGGTCACCGTGTACCTGCCGAGTTGCTTGCCGACGAGGTCTGCCACTACAGCGTGTCCTTTCGCTTCTGGAGGAAGGTGATGATCCCCACGATGACGAGGGAGATCACCAAGGCCATGCCAAGGTACAGGGTCAGGTTGACGTGGAAGATCTCACCATACTGATTGTGCATCGAGGCGATGAGCGACCGCTTCTCGATCGGGTTTGAAAGCGCCTCGATGCCCGGCATGTAGGTGTCGGAGAGGTCGGGCGACAGACGCGGTCCGCTTTCGATCTGCGCCGAGGTCACCATGGCGCCGAACTGCCAGCGTGTCGAGGTGATCGACCCCACGATCTTACCGAACCAACCGAGGTCGGCGAGCGGCACCATGGCGCCCGAGAACATGAATTGGGGCACCAGCACGAGGATCACCAGCAGCATCGCCCGGTCTTCACTGGGAGCGAGGGCCGAGACCAGAAGGCCCCACATGATGCCGGCGAACGTGCCCAACGTCGTCGCAATGAAGAGTTGGGCGAGTGCGGACGCGGGTAGGCTGGAGAAGTCGACGGCCGCGAGTTTGAGCAGGAAGAGCACGATGCCGCTGTACAAGGCGAATATGAAGCCGATCAGCACCTTCGAGGCGATGTAGGGCATGACCTTGAGGCCCACCATGCGCTCGCGCCGGTACACGGCGTCTTCTTTGACGATCTCCCGCACCGAGGTGATCGTGCCGACAAGCACGCCCACGATGCAGGTCATGAAGATCATGAGCGACGCCCGGGTGGCGTTGCCCGTCTGCAGATCGAGTACGTCGCGCTTCCAAATGATGAAGTCGAGACACCCGAGCACCGGCGCCAATGCGAAGAGCAGAATCGTCGTGCGCTTGTCGCGCCAGATGGTGTCGAGGTAGCGCTGGCAGAGCACCACGAATTGGATCCACGTGGAGACCCGCTGACGCGGAGCACCCGCCGCGGGCCGGGGCAAAGCCGCCGGCCGCTGGGCCGTTTG
>JAKAHF010000235.1 GCA_021815245.1 Actinomycetes bacterium | reverse complement strand
ACAAGATAGCCTCGATCGCCTGCTCCTCGGTCATGTCGAACGACTCGGCGAACATCGCCGGATCGATGCGCTTGACGATCTCCTGCCACACCCACAGCTCCGACCGCGCCTCGCCGACCGGGGGCAGAGCGGGCTGCTGGATCTGCAAGAAGGGGTGCAGCGGGGTCGCGGTGAGGTCGGTCTTCTCGTACCAGGTCGTGGCCGGCAAGACGATGTCTGCCCACTGTACTGTGTCGGTCATCTGGTGATCCATGACCACTACCAGCTCGCAGCCGCTGAGAGTCTGGTGGAGCCGGTTGACGTCCATGGCTTGGATGAACATGTTGGCGAACGTGCAGAACAAGGCCTTCCAGCCGTTCTTGGGGAAAGGAACGGTCTCGTTCATCGTCTCCGTAGGTCCGCCGACGAAGTAGATGCTGGGGACGACCTTGGCCTTCTTGTCGCCGATGTTCCACCACGGTGACGTGTCGACCCGCACCTTGTACTGGCCGACGTACACCGAGAACCCGCCCCCCGACCGGCCGATGTTGCCGGTGAGGGCGGCGAGCAGCGCCAGGGCGCGGCCGTTCAGGTCTCCGTGGAACCAGTGGTTACTGCCGCCACCCATGATGATCGCGGCGGGTCGTTCCGCGGCGTACGCGTCGGCCACACGAACTATCTCTTCGACGGCTATCCCGGTGATCTCGGCGGCCTTCTCGGGTGTCCACCTATCCAGCTCGGCGCGCACGAGCGCGAAACCGGGAGTCACTCGTGCCTCGCCACCGCCGGCCAATCTGACCGTGAAGTCGCCCTCGAGCGCGGCGTCGACGCCGGCAGGCAGGCCGAGGCGCTCGGTACCGACCAGCACCGGTCTCTGCAAGATGCTGTCCCACACCACGAAGCGCGGGGGCGCGGGAGCGTCGACGGTCGGTGCCACGGCACCGGGTACTACAGGGGCGGTCCCCGCGGGGAGCGCCTCCTGGCCGTAGCCACCCAGCCCCACACCCGCCGCCGGACCAGGGTCGACGGCCACGCCTGCCGCCAAGTCGTCGGCGCGCAGCCGCTTGCCCGTGTCGGCCCGCACGAGCAGCGGTGCATCGGTATAGGTACGTATGAAGTCCCAATCGGCCCGGCCTGTCTCGATCACTCGCCGGCAAAGGGCGAGGCCCAGCGCCGCGTCGGTGCCGGGCTTGATCTGCAACCAGGCGTCGGCCTTTGAGGCCGTGGACGAGAAGGTGGGATCGACCACGACGAGCCGCGCGCCCTTCTCGAGTGCGTCCTCGATGAAGTGTGCATCGGGGATACGGGTCTCGAGCGGGTTGGCGCCGACAGCGAGGATGAAGCGGCTGTTGGCCCAGTCTTTGGCCTCGTGCTCGGCGTTCTGCACCCCGAACGTGATGGGCATGCTCATCGGCAGATCGCCGTTGAAGTCGAAACTGGTGCCGTGGGTCATGCCGAGAGCCGCGCAGGCGCGGTAGTTGGCGCCTTTCTGGATGTAGCCGGAGCCGGGCACCTGTCCGAACACGTGTATGGTGTCCCAGCCCCAGGTATCGCCGATGCGCTTGAACTCAGAAGCGATGCGGTCGAGGACTTCCTCCCAGGTAGCTTCACGAAATGTGCCTGAGCCGCGTTCGCCGTCGCGGACCAGGGGGGTCCTGATGCGATCGGGCCCGTGAACGAGCAGGTGGTACGAGATGCCTTTCATGCAGCCACGGGGGTTGTAGCTCTTGTCGGGAAAGTCGGCGGCCTGCTGCACCTTGACGATGTGGCCGTCTCGCACGAAAGCCAGTTGGCCGCATGAGCCGGTGCAGTTCGGCGAGCATGTGGTGCGCACCACCCTGTCGACAGGCAGCGATCCCTGTGGCTCCTCGCGCCCGGCGAACACGTGTTCCGCGGCTCCTCCGAGTGCGCCGGTGACCGCCGCCGTGCCGGCCACTGCGCCCACACCCTTGAGGAATTGCCTACGCGTGATGCTCATACTCTCCCTCCCGGCGATGATCCGGCTTCGCGTCTCGAGGTGGTCTGAAGAGCGGCGAGCGTCTCTCGATTGGCCGGACACTCGGGCTCGATCGCCACGTGGCCAGGCCTGCCGCAGCGCGCGCAGACGGGCCGGCCGACGGTCACCGGCGTGGGCCGCAGCATGGGCGCGGCGGTCTTGGTCGTCGCGTGCCACTTCTTCGATACCTGCGTCGCGAAGGGAACAAGCGCGGCCGCGAGCGCTAGGCGCAGAAAACCTCGGCGGTCGATTTCCATTGTCTTCATGCCTTTCTCACTCCTGACGTTGACTCACACCGAAGGGCGGCTTGCATCAACTATATGTACCTGGGCAGAAGAAGTAATTGACGTAAGTCAACCCAACGGAACTAGGAGCTGGGCAGGTGGAGTCGACCGGTGGGCGGCGAGCAGGGCCAGCTAGCTGTCATAGACGAAAGCGGCGTGGGCCTGGCGCGCCCACTGCGCCAGGCGCCGGAGCTCGCTCCAGTAGTCGCCGGAGACGACGACGAAGCCAAAATCGCCGTCGACCGATGTGCTCACGATCCGTGCACCTTGTGAGTACTTCGCGCGTGCGGCCTCCAGGAGAGTCGGCGCGCACGCTTCTTGGTCGGTCGTGGGCCCGACGAAGAACAGTATGACGAGGTCGCCGTTCGCGAAGCCGTAGGCCTGAGCCTCGGTCGCATCGACCGGCGAGCTGGGGTCGAAAAGCCAGGCGGCCTCCCTAGGAAGCGCCCTGAAGGGCAGCAGTGCCTGCGACGCTTCGCGCGCCAGGAGGATCTGAAACCGGTCGAGCAGAGTCGCGAAGCGCATGACACCGGGACCCAGGGTCGTGGCGGTCGATGCCGGCACCGGGCGTGTGGTCGTGTCGGTGTCACAGGCTGTCACGGGGAGCAGCAATGCCACAACCAAGACAATGGCCACATGGCTGACGGTCCACGAGGCCCGATGCGCGCGCATCCGATCGCCTCCTTCGCCCAGGCACCCTGACGGCTCTCAGACAAACCGGAGCCGTGCCGGGTTCCCAGTCGCGACCGATGCGTCAGGGTGCGGTCTTCTGCCAGAACTCCAGCCGGTGGCCCTCTGGGTCAAGGAGGTGGAAGACCAGGGCTCCCCACGGGTGATCGCGGATCTCGCTCGGCTGTAGGCCTTGCCGTTCGACATCCGCGCGGACCGCCTCGATGTCGTCGACCTCCAGCGACACGGTCACCCCGGCGCCCCCGGCGCTCTTGATCGACGCACGGCGCTCGTCGGCGACACTCAGCCGTGCATCGCGGCCCAGGCTGAATTCGATGAACCACTCCTTCTGCATGTTCACCGGGAGCTTCAGCGCGTCCCTGTAGAAGGCGACGGCCGCCTCCCACCGCGCACAGTAGAGGATGAAATTGACGGTGCGCGGGGCTCCGTACACGGCTCTCCTAGGAGGACATCCGGCGGATGGAGACGGCAGCGCTCTTGTACGCCGGCTGACGGGAGTAGGGGTCGAACACCGCGAGCGTAAGGACATTGGTGAGCGGATGGTGCATCGACATGAACACCTGGCCGGGCGCGAGGCCCTCCGACACGAGGGCCTTCACCCGCACCGAGCCTCTGCGGGAGCGCACCTCCACGTCCTGTCCATCTGTGATCTCGAGCATCCCGGCGTCGCCGGCGCCGATGTGCACGACGGCGGGATCGGGCGACGCCTTCTTGAGCGCGGGCGCGTTGTCGGTGCGGGTGAGCGTGTGCCACTGGTAGACCGAGCCGCGACCGGTCAGAAGTACGTAGGGATACTCCGAGTCGGGAGGCTCAGGTAGCGCGGCGGCTTCTTCGACGAGCAGGCGGGCACGTCCGTCGGCGTGAAAGAACACTCCGTCCTCGAACAGACGGCGCTGCCGGGCATCAGCGCTGAGACTGCCATGGGCCGCCGCCTCGACGGCGAGGGTCGAACCTTCGGGCAGAGGCCACTGGATGCCCCCCGACCGCTCGAGCATGTCGTACCCCGCTATGCCCGAGAAGTCGCACGGCGTGCCCCGCGAAAGCCGCTTCATCACCTGGAACACGGCCTCAGGGGAGGACCACTCGCGCAGCAATCGGGCACATCCCCAGGCTTCGGCGACGCGGCGAAAGATCTCGAAGTCGGGCAGCGCGACACCCGGGGGATCCACCACTCTGCGGACCACGCCGAGGCGCCGCTCGGAGTTGATGAAGGTGCCGTCCTTCTCGCCGCAGCCGGCCGCCGGCAGTATCAGGTGCGCTATCTGTGCGGTCGCCGTATCGACGAACATGTCCTGCACAACGAGGAAATCGAGTTTGCGGAGCGCCCGTTCGAGCCCCTCCCGGCCGGGCCACGAATGCATCGGGTTGGTGCAGACGATCCACAGGCCCTTGATGCGGCCCTCGTCGACAGCCTGCACGATCTGGTCGTAGGCCATGCCCGCCTGCCGCGGCACGAGCGATTCGTCAATGCCGAGCACGCTCGCGACGTGGGCCCGATGCTCCGCCTGGGCAAAATCGCGACCACAGTAGAGGCTCGCGGTGTTGCTGAACATGCGCGAACCCATGGCGTTGCACTGGCCGGTTATGGAGTTGGCGCCGGTGCCGGGCCGCCCGATGTTGCCGGTGAGAAGGGCGAGGTCGATTATCGCCTGCGCCGTTCGCACGGCCTGATGGCCCTGGTTGACACCCATGGTCCACCAGAAGGAGACCCGACTGCCACGGTGGATCGCATCGGCGAGATCCTCGAGCCGGCCGGTGGAGAGGCCGGTCTCCACGGCCACGCGCTCGAGGTCGTAGTGCGCGACGAGATCGCGGTACGCTTCGAACCCCGTGGTGTGGCCGTCGACGAACGCGGTGTCGAGCCATCGCCGTTCGATGAACAGCCGCCCCAGGCCGTAGAAGAGCGCGAGGTCGGACTTCGGCAGAATGGGCACATGCTGGGCCCTGGCGGCCGTGGCCGTCTCGGTCGCCCTCGGATCGATGACGATGATGCGTGGGTCGTGCGGGTTCTTCTTGACTCTCTGCCACATGATCGGATGAGCGATCACGGGATTCGCCCCGACGAACACCAAGACGTCGGATTCTTCGAAGTCGTCATACGTGAACGGGGGAGAGTCGAAGC
>JAKAHF010000234.1 GCA_021815245.1 Actinomycetes bacterium | reverse complement strand
CTTGCCCGTGATCTGCGAGACGCCCCGGTGTAGGGCCAGGTCGAGTATCAGAGCGACGTTGATGGCCCCTTTGCCCTGCGCGCCGTTGTGGTCGATCTTGTTCGAAAGGATAGGGGTCACACAGCCCTGCCCGTACCACTCCCTGGCCTCTTCGGCGGGGATGGAATCCTCGACAAAGCACGCGACCACGTGATCGCTGTTCTCAAAGAGAGGGATGCCCCCCTTGGTTCTGAGATTGGTCTCGAGACCCTTCAGAAGCAGCGAATGCGGGGTGTTGGCGCTCCAATTGACGAGGACGGTGGGCGACGACATCCGCAGGAGGCCGGCCATGTGGAGTATGAGGTAGCTGAGCGGATTGGTGGCGTCGTTGCCGTCTCTGTCGACGCCACCGACGTTGATGCTGTTGATGGAGAAGCTGAACTGATGCGTCTCCTTCTGGGTCTTGCCCACGGGGATGACGGTCTTCATGCCCCAGAGGACGAGCGCGCCGCCCACCAACTCGGCCGCCCTCTCCATGGTGATGCGCCCAAACTCGAGATCCTTTTCGAGGTAGGGCCAGAGATACTGGTCCATCCTGCCGACCAGCAGCGGATACATGGCCTCCAAACCCCTGCCGACCATGATGATGTTCAGGCACTGAAGGGCCTCGTGGAAGGTCCGGGCCGGGTACTCCGGCACGCGCTCACAGATATCGGCGATCTCTTCGAGCTCCGCCTTGCGCCCGGCGTCGGCCTGAGTGGCGGCGAGCTCCCGCGCCAATACGGCGTAGCGGCGCGAGTACCCTATCATCGCTTCGCAGACGATGATGGCGGCCTGCCAGAAGTAGATCTTGTCGATATCGGTGCCCCGGGTCTCGGTGAACCGCTCGATCGAGGCCTTGGCCTCTTCTATGACGGCCCGCAGACCACCGGCGAAGATCTGCTCCCACATACCCCGGCACGTGATGCCTGGGTAGTAGCCTGAATCGGGAGTCGGGTCGGTGCATTTGGCGTCGGTGAGGTCTTCGGGCCAGGTGCCCATGAGAGCTGTCCAGGCCTCTTTGACGTGATCGGGCGCGGTCTTGCCGGCAAAGAAGCGCACACTGTCGCGCAGAACCTCCTTGTCTTCCGCCGACAGAGCGTCCTTGAAGAGCAACCCGCCGACCTCGTTGTCATCGGCCCACAGACCGGGAATGACGTCACCATGCTCGTCAGGAAATACCGAGGCGGCCACAAGATGCTCCGTCTCCCTGCCCACGATCACGTCGAAGTCGTAGATGGCGATGGGCACTCCCCCAACGACCTTCTCAAACAGCCTGGCCCTGCGGAGCTCGATGTCTTCGCCCTCGGTCTCCTTCCAGGACTCCACCGCGAGCGGCGCTCTGGCCACCGAGACCTTGCGAGGGGCGGTGAACATCGCTTCTTTGAGGGTGCGCAGGCGCTCGGTGAGCGCTATCGCATTCAACTCCCCTAATAGAGCGTTGCGGTCGCTATTGGTGCCGGTTATCGGGATCATGGCCCTGTTGCCTCACTTCTCGGTGGGTCAGTTCGATATGGTGCACTCCAGCCCGTGGTCGGCGAAGATTCGTTGAATGCCTGCCAGATCCTCAACGGAGAGTGGCATCACGCCGGGCAGCGGACTGGGCCGGTCGAGCGACCGATACTTGCCTTCCGCCAACCGGTGGTAGGGCATGAGCTCCACACGGCCTCCACAGCCCACGGTTCTCTCCAGCAGACCCGCGATCATCTCGAGATCGCACGGTTCGTCGTTGATGCTTGGAATGATCGGCATGCGAAAGAGCACCTGCGCTCCACTCCCGGCGACGATGGCGGCGTTGGCCAAGATGGTCTCGTTGGCGCGGCCCGTGTACTCGCAGTGCCGGGCGGGGTCGTACAGCTTCAGGTCGTAGAGCCAACAATCGGCGTAGGCCAGCACCCGGCGCACGCAAGACTCCGGGGCGCACCCCGAGGTCTCGATGCACGTGTGGATGCCGGCCTCGCGACACTTCTGAAGCAGGGCGCTCACGAACGCGGGCTGAAGAAGGGGTTCCCCGCCCGAGACGGTGACGCCTCCGCCCGACGCCTCGTAGAACATCGCGTCACGGCGCGCCACGTCGAATACCTCGTCGACGGTCATGGACCGTCCGAACAGCACGAGCGCCTTGTAGCTGCACGACGCGGCGCATTCGCCGCAACCGGTGCACAGACTGCGGTCGATGGCCGGAGGCGACCCGGGGGTGTACGAGAGAGCGCCGCTCGGACACACGTCGGCGCAGGCTCCGCAGAGCGTGCAGAGGTTCCGAAAGAGCCCGACCTCAGGGTTGGGCGAGATGCATTCGGGATTACTGCACCACTGGCATTTCAAGCTGCAGCCTTTCAGAAAGATCACCGTGCGTATGCCGGGCCCATCGTGGATGGAGTAGCCCTGGATGTCGGTCACCAGCGCAGTGAGAGCGTCATCGGGCGGAGACACCATCGGCAAGGCCTACCGTCTAGTCTTTGAGGATCAGCTTCGGATCTTTTGCGTAGTTGGGAGCGATCGTCGTGTGGAACATGAAGATGGGCTTGTCGACCCTCTTGAAGTTGAGGGGGCAGTGGATCAGGCCCTTCGGGATATAGACACTCGACGGGGAGGTTATGGTGTAGATCTCCCTCTCTTCGCCCAGACCTATCTCGACCTCCGCCGGGAGTTCGTCCATGTGGTCGGGGTCGGACGAGAGAAAATGCAGATACATATCGAAGTCGTGCGAGTGCGGAAACTCCTCCATCACGGCCGGTTCTCTGATCTGCGTGATGATGAACGAGACCGCGCTCTTGTAGTCGGCCTCACCCGACCACTCGAGATCGGGCCAGGGTTCCACGTGGTTGAAAGACTTGGGAACCACCAGATTGCCGTACTTTCCTTCTGGCATCTAACAAGACCTCCTTCGTAAGGCGGTGCGTCTTATTCACCGATTCGTCTTGTACTACTCACTGGGACTAACCCTAGCACCACGACCTCCCGGGTGTCAACGAAGATCCCACCAAGCGATTCATGTTGTCCCGATGAATGGGTCAACGCACTATGCTAGGATATGGTCGCGCTATGGACAAAATCACGCGACAAGAGACCAAAGAGCGAGCCGAACTCCTCAACGAATCCCCCATCGGGACCCTTGAGCGGGGCTTGCTGCTTCTCGAGACCTTCGACGCCGACAACCCGGATATGTCGCTCAATGAGTTGCGAGAACGCACCGGTCTCCCCAAGGCGACGATCCAGAGGCTGATGAAGACTCTTGAGGCCCGCAGATGGGTCGCGTACGAATCTTCCACTCGCAAATATCACTTGGGCGCCAGCGTACTTCGAATCTCATACCTGGCGGCCTCTCACTCCGAACTGGTGCGAGTCACCCATCCCTTTCTCGTCAGATTGGCCGAGGAGACCAGGGAAACGGCCAGTCTGTGTGTCTGGACCGACCTCGGGCCGCTCATGCTCGATACCGTCCTCACTCCCCGCCACTTCAAGCCGGCGACGAATATCGGCCTCATTCTCGGCATGTCGACCGCCGACGGACAGGTGCTCATAGCCTTCGGCCCGGAGGAGGCCTGGGACACGCTCCTGGCCAACCCCATTCCGCACCCCAACGAACTGACGGTCACCGACCCTGTTCAAGTGCGCGAGCGATGGCAGAGGATCAAAGAAGAAGGTGTGGCGTACGACAGGGGGGAGTGGAACCTGGAGATCCCCGCTGTGGCCGTACCTGTCTTCGACCGGCAGGGACGCCTGAGAGGATCGTTGGCTATCGCACCGCCCATCGAACGAACGACCGAAGAAGCGCTGCACAGGTACGCCGAGGTGCTCAAAGCCGCGGCCACCGAGATAGCGCAGAAGCTCGGCTAGCGGGCAAGCCGCCGCGGCACGGCGACCGATCTGGTCGCCCGGCGCGAACTACCGACCAGGCACTTCCGCTCGACTCACTCTTCGATCATACGGCGCGCTCGGAGCCGGCGCATGTGCCTCGCCAATCTCAGCGTCTGCACGAAGAAGACCACCACCAGCACGATGAACACGATGAAGACCGGCAAGCCCCAATAGGGTCCGATGGTCTCTTCGGCAGCGTCGATCGTCCTCGAGAAGACCGGAACGCTCAGCGCCAGGAAGATGCCCGTGAATGCGCCGTAGAAGGCAAGCACCCGCTTGTAGTGCGCAAGACGCGAATCGAGATCGGAGAAGAGCTCGAACGGACCTTCTGCCGTACGTTTGCGAAAGTACACCCAGCGCAGGTACGTGGCGACAGGCTCGGCGCCGGTCTCAGCCACGAAGTCTATGTATTCACGGCTCTTGGGTTTGCGGGCATCGTCATCGAGAAACTGGATTCGGTAGACCCATTCACCCGGCGCACCGAGCTCGAAGTCGTAGGTAGCCCACCGGTAGCGCACGAGATTCAGGCCTTGCGCCGCCATCTCGTTCAACCAGCGCTCCTCCTTCTCGAAATCCCAGAACAGCTTGTGGATCCTCTTCGCGCTCATGCCGAACCCTCACCAGCGATCGCGTGAGCATTTCGCAGCAACTCTTCGAGACGGGCGGTCTCGCGCCGCACGACCTCGCGACCGGCCTCGGTGATAACGTACTGCTTCTTGCGATCTTCGGCGTTCGCGGTCAGAGGCGCTATCCACCCTTTCTCGACGAGCGAGGCAAGCGCCGCATAGAGCGTGCCCGCGCCGATGTTCACGCGTCCGGCGGATAGCTCGCTCACGTACTGCATGATGCCGTAACCGTGCAGCGGACTCGACAGCGCGAGGAGCGTATAGAAGACGGTCTCCGTCAGTGGACCGGGTGCGGTGGTCGACATGGGCATGCGGTCTCCTGTTACCTGGCATATATAGCGCCTTCCGCTATATCGTCCATCACTATAGCGAGTCGCGCTATAGAAAGCAACGTGCGCGCTCCAGGTCGGTGGCCCGCTTCGCGGTATCCTCGACGACAGAGTTCACGAGGCACGATTCGCGACGAGCCCAACAGAAAGGGACGCGCCGATGTCGATGGCGACCAAGTATCCCCATATATTCCGGCCGATCACCATCGGCAGCATGACTCTCAAGAACCGCGTGCAGTACTC
>JAKAHF010000233.1:644-5081 GCA_021815245.1 Actinomycetes bacterium | reverse complement strand
GACCATCGTTATGGTGGCGATCGTGGTTGTATCGGTCATTCCCCTCACAACAAAAGCGGGGCTTCGCGTTCGCCACAGGCGGCGCGCGTCAAGAACGGAACGAGAAAGGAAGGAACAATGGATTGCCCAGTCTGCGGAGAGAGATTGAAAGAGATAGAGCGCTCGGGCGTGCTGGTCGATATCTGCCCCTCGTGCAAAGGCGTGTGGCTCGACCGCGGCGAGATCGAGAAGCTCATCGCGGCTGAGTCGGAGCAGGCCAACGTCGTCCCCCTAAGGCAGGCGGCGGGAGTCCCGGCCGGCGGCCAGGAGAGGCGCGACTACCGCGACCGCGACCACGATGATCACGAACGCCACGATCATGACCACGACTACCGCCGCGGTGACGACGATCACGACTATCGCTATGGCTCGGGCGGTCGCAAACGCAAGAGCTCCTTCCTGTCCGACATTCTCGGCGGGCTTGGTGGCGATTGAAGCCGGAAGTGTCACCAGACTTCAGGGGCCTCTCGCCCGCTGAGGCGGGCGAGAGGCTCAGCCAGGAAGGCTTCAACGAACTGCCATCGGCGAAGAAGCGCGGGCTCGCGGCGATCGCGCTCGGGGTCGTCAAGGAGCCCATGTTCCTCCTGCTGGTCTTCTCCGGCGCCCTCTATGCCATCCTGGGGGACATCCAAGAAGCTTCCATGCTGCTCGGTTTCGTCTTCGTGGTCATGGGCATCACCGTCTATCAGGAGCGCAAGACCGAGCGCACCCTCGAGGCCCTTCGTGACCTCTCGAGCCCCCGGGCGCGAGTGATCCGCGGCGGGGAACAGCTCAGGATTCCGGGCAGAGAAGTGGTGCGGGGCGATATCGTCCTAGTGTCGGAAGGCGATCGAGTGCCTGCCGACGCGTTGGTGCTCTCCTCCGACAATCTGCAGGCTGACGAGTCACTGCTCACGGGCGAGTCGGTGCCGGTGCGGAAGTCGGCGTCGAAGGACCCCTTGCGCGACTCGCAGGCCGGTTTTCGCCCGGGGGGTGACGATCTCCCCGCCATCTATGCCGGCACGTTGATCGTCCAGGGCCAGGCGGTGGCCACCGTGGTGTCGACCGGACCGCGCACCGAGATGGGGCGCATCGGCCAGGCGCTCGAATCGACCGATCGCGAGCCCACGGCTCTGCAACGTCAGAGTGCACGTCTGGTTCGCAACATGGCCTTTGTCGGTCTGCTTGTATGCGTTCTGGTCGTGCTCATCTACGGCTTGACCCGCGCGGACTGGGTCGAGGGTCTGCTCGCTGGCGTCACGTTGGCCATGGCCACGTTGCCTGAAGAGATACCGGTGGTGCTGACCGTGTTCTTGGCGCTCGGGGCCTGGCGCATCAGTCAGAAGAGGGTCCTCACTCGCAGGGTCCCCGCGGTGGAATCGCTCGGTTCGGCCACGATACTCTGCGTCGACAAGACCGGCACGCTGACCCAGAACCGAATGACCGTCACCCGCCTGTTCGCCGACGGGCGCTTCTTCACGATTCCGGAGGAAGCGGAGACCGGCGGCGACGCCACGCTGAGCGCCCCGGGTCTCGAAGTCTTTCACGAACTGATGGAGTTCGGAATCCTCGCCAGCGAGCTCGATCCGTTCGATCCGATGGAGAAGGCGTTCTGGGAAGTGGGCACTAGGTACTTCGCCGGCTCCGAGCATCTGCACGAAGACGGGCAACTCGTCTTCGAGTACCCGCTATCGCCTGACCTGCTCGCCATGTCTCACGTGTGGCGCCTGCCGGCAAACGACGGCCATGTGGTCGCGGCGAAGGGAGCTCCCGAGGCGATTGCCGATCTCTGTCATCTGGACGCCTCCGAGCGCGAGCGGCTATCGCGCGCGGTCGACGACATGGCCGAGGATGGTCTTCGGGTGCTGGGGGTGGCGCGCGCCTCGTTCCACGGTACCGAATGGCCGCAGACTCAACACGACTTCGACTTCACGTTCATGGGGCTTGTCGGTCTCTCCGACCCTCCCCGTCCTTCGGTTCCTCAGTCGCTCCTCGAGTGTCGCACCGCCGGCATCCGCGTGATCATGATCACCGGGGACTATCCGGGAACGGCCTGCGCCATCGCCCGCCGCATCGGGCTCGACAATACCGGCACGGTGATCACCGGCCCCGAACTCGAAGCGATGAGCGACGCCGAGCTACAGGAGCGCATCGGCACCTGCAGCATCTTCGCCCGGGTGGTGCCTGAGCAGAAGCTGCGGCTCGTGCAGGCGCTCAAGGCCCGGGGCGAACTGGTGGCTATGACCGGCGACGGTGTGAACGACGCCCCCGCCTTGAAGGCGGCGAACATCGGAGTCGCTATGGGCCAGCGAGGCACCGACGTCGCGCGCGAGGCCTCCTCGCTCGTGCTGCTCGACGACGACTTCTCCTCGATCGTGGCCGCCGTGAGGCTCGGCCGGCGGGTGTTCGACAACCTCAAGAAGGCGGTCGCCTACATCTTCGCGGTGCACACGCCCATCATCGGGCTGACGCTGGTTCCGCTTGCCATGCGGTGGCCCCTCATCTTCTCGCCGGTGCACGTAGTGTTCTTGGAGTTGATCATCGATCCCGCGTGCTCCGTGGCGTTCGAGGCGGAGCCGGAGGAGAAGGGCATCATGAATCGCCGGCCGCGGCCGGCCGGGGAGCCCCTGTTCGGACGCAAAGTGCTCGGCATCAGCGTCTTGCAGGGCCTCGTGGTGCTGGCCATCCTGGTCGCGATCTATGGCATCTCGCTTGCTCGCGGGCAGAGTGACGATCAGGCTCGGGCGCTCACGTTCGCCGCGCTGATAGTCGCCAACCTGGCCCTCATCCTGACCAACCGCTCGTGGAGTAGAGGCATCTTCTCCACGCTCCGGACTCCCAACGCCGCCCTCTGGTGGGTCGTGGGAGGAGCGATCGTGTTCCTGGGACTGGTGCTCTACGTTCCGGCACTCAGGGGGTTGTTCCGCTTCGGTGTGCTGCACGCGTTCGATCTGGCCATCTGCCTGGCGGCCGGGGTTGTGAGCGTCGCCTGGTTCGAAGCGCTGAAGGCAGTAAGGAGGCGGCGCCAGACGAGTGACTGACGATGGCGCGCCCCCTCGGGAGAGGTTTGAGGCCTACCTCTTGAGCCTCTCCCGAGCGGCCTTCAAACCTCCACTGCGAGGTTGAACGCCTGATGATTGGCGTCGTAGACGCGGTGCCCGTCGTTGCAGTCGCCTACAGCGTAGCTCTCGGGGATCACGTCGAGAAGTGGGGCGAGCTTCACCACGTCGGGGCGGAGCCCGAAGGCCGTCACGACCGTGTCGGCGGGCAGTTCGGTCACTGCGCCGTCGGGGAGGGCGACGACGATTCCCGTGGGGGTGATCCTGGTCACCGACGCCTGCACCCGCTCGATGCCGTGCTCCTTCATCAACATGACGAGGGCGATGCGGGCGAAGTCGGAGATGTCTTGGCACAGGGCCTCTTCGGGCAGCACGTCGACCACCCTGACCTTCTTGCCCTGCATGGCGAGACCCAGCGCGCACTCAGAGCCTGACAGGCCGCCGCCGCAGACGACCACGGCGGCGCCGGCGGACCTCAGCCCGAGGTCGGCCTCGACGACGGTCATCACGTGCGGCAGGTCGATGCCCTCGATTGGCGGCGTGACCAGCTCGGCGCCGATCGCGACGACCACCGCATCGGGCGCCTCCTCGGCGACGGCCTCGGGCGTGGCTTCCTTGCCGAGTACCACCGTGGCGCCGCACTCCATGGTGGCGCGCACCGTCCAGTCGATGTAGGCGGGGAATCTGTCTTTGAGGGGCAGCGATGCCGTCTCGAACAGACGGCCGCCCAGGTTGCCGCGCCGCTCCCATAAGGTCACGTCGTGTCCGCGCTCGCGCAGGGTGCGGGTGGCCATCATGCCCGCGGGACCCCCGCCGATGACCAACACGCGCTTCTTGGTCCTGGCCGGTAGGATCTCCCGGTAACGAAACTCCCGTCCGGCGACGGGGTTGACCGCGCACCGGGTGGGCGCTCCCTTGTGGGGGAAGCGCATGCAGTCGAGGCAACGCAGGCACGGGCGAATCTCGCGGGTCTTGCCGAGCTTAGCTTTCGTCACGAGTTCCTGGTCGGCCATCAGTGCCTTGGCCATGGCGACGATGTCGGCCTTGCCCTCAGCGAGCACCTGCTCGGCGTCGTCGATCGTGGCGATGCCCCCCACCACCGCAAGCGGGATGTCGATGCCCCGCTTGATCGCGGCGGCCGTCTCGACGTTGAGCATGCGGGGCAGGTGGTAGCTCGGATGCGTGTAGGCGAGCGCCTGCAGATTGAGGAATCCGCCCGTGGATATATTGACCAGGTCGATGTAACGAGACGCCGCGTTCACGAACTGGATGCGTTCCTCGAGACTGACCCCTCCCTCGGTGCGCTCGTCACCGCTCAGGCGGATCTCGAGGTTGAAGTTCGGCCCAGCCTCCTTCCGGC
>JAKAHF010000233.1:0-634 GCA_021815245.1 Actinomycetes bacterium | reverse complement strand
AGTCGTCGGTGCGGTGGTTGAGGAGCGGCGTCAGGAACGAGGCGAGCAGGTTCATGTGCCCGCAGTGGATCATCGCCATGTCGAAGCCGGCCACCTTCAGGCGCCGGATGCAGTCGACCCAATGTTGCTTGACCTCGTCCATCTCGGAGCGGTCGATCTGCTTGGTGGTGGCGAGGTTGTGGATGCCGGGGATGACCGAGGGGGCGAAGGCCGGCCCGTTCGCGTAGGTGAAGTTGCTGATCGCGCCGGCGTGGGTCAGCTCGATGGAGAGCTTCGCTCCGTAGCGATGCACCTCGTCCGCGAGG
Organism: Actinomycetes bacterium; assembly: GCA_021815245.1. The sequence continues at coordinate 329 of JAKAHF010000233.1, read as the reverse complement.
AGTGACAGCCCGGCGATGTCGGTGTCGCGGGTGACACTCAGGCACCCGTAGAAGTCACGGGCCCGGTCGAAGTCGATGGGCGTCGAGCCGATGGTGACAAGCCCGACTCCCGAGCGGGCTTGGGCGGCGACGAAGGCCAGCAGGTCGTTGTTGGAGGCGCCCGAGAGAGTTTCCGCGTGGTTCGACACGAGCGGCGAGTACTGCACGCGGTTCTTGAGAGTCATGCTGCCGATGGTGATCGGCCGGAATATATGGGGATACTTGGTCGCCATCGACATCGGCGCGTCCCTTTCTGTTGGGCTCGTCGCGAATCGTGCCTCGAGATCGGA
>JAKAHF010000232.1 GCA_021815245.1 Actinomycetes bacterium | reverse complement strand
GACTACATCCCCTCTCACAGGTTGGCGGCGCTGGTGGGTGTGACCCCAGCCCAGCTGCGCCGCGACCTGGCGAGCTTCGGCAGTTTCGGCAGCGTGGCCCGAGGCTACGACGTCAAACAAACGTCGAAGGCGATAAGCGAGATCATCGGTACCGACCGCATGCAAGACGTCGGCCTCATCGGTGTCGGGCATCTGGGCCGTGCCCTCCTCTCGTATCGCGGGTTCGAGGAGCGGGGCTTTCACGTGGCGGCGACCTTCGATGTCGACCCCGACAAGGTGGGGCGCGTCTTCAACGGGCGTCGCTGCCACAGCGTCGACGAACTCGAGAGCCGCATCTCCGAGCTGAACCTGCGCATACTCCTGCTGGCGGGCCGGCCCGAGGGGCTTCAAGCGCTTGTCGACAGAGCCGCCGCGGCCGGCGTGCGCGGCTTTCTCAATTTCGTACCCAAACTGATCGACTGCCCAGACGGCTGCTTCGTGGAGTCGATCGACATATCGGCCAAGCTGGAGAAGCTTTCGTTCCTCGGCAGGTACGCCGGGGAAACGACTGCCCGAGCCCAGAGAGAGAAGGGAGGAGTCGTGGCAGCCAAGAAGATACTGGTCGTTGACGACGACCGCGACCTCGTTGATTCGGTGTCGGCGTTTCTCAAGAGCCGGGGCTACGTGGTCACCACGGCCCACAACGGCAAAGAAGCCTATGCCAGCATTGTGAACGACCGTCCCGACCTCATGGTCCTCGACGTGATGATGGACTACGACGAGGAGGGCATGGTCCTCGCCAGCGCTCTCAAGACCGACGGGCCGACGCGCGACATCCCCATCGTCATGCTCTCAGGATTCAACGTTCGCGATGACGTGCGCGAGCGCGTACTCGCGTCTCTGATGGGCCAGAACCTTCCGGCCGAGACCTTCATGGAAAAACCGGTGCGGCTGGGCGAACTGGCGGAACGTATCGAGTTGCTGCTCGGAAAGGAGAGCGCGTGAGCGCCGTACAAAGCGTACTCGCCAAGCAGAAGGATCTGTCGCGCGATCAGCTCATCCCGCTGCTCCAGCAGATCCAGAAGCAAGAAGGCTACCTGTCTCAAGCCGCGATGACCGACCTGGCCGCCGCGCTCGACACACCGGTCGCCCGTGTCTACGGTGTGGCCACCTTCTACAACCAGTTCCGTTTCGCTCCCCTCGGGGAGCACGTCATCGAGATCTGCCGCGGCACCGCCTGTCACGTCAAGCAGAGCCTCATCCTGGCTCAGCACCTACAGCGCAAGCTCAAGTTGCGCCCCGACGGCAACTCGCCCGACGGCCGTTTCTCGGTCGTCAGCGTGGCCTGCCTCGGCGCCTGCTCGATCGCGCCGGTCATGAAGCTCGACGGCGAGTTCTACGGGCACCTCACTGTTGAGAAGGTCGACGCTCTACTCGACGCGCTTGGTACTCCGAGTGACACACTCGAATGCACCAAGGACGCGCCGGCCATCGAGAAGTCCCCCGTCGCGGCAACGACCGCGTCCAGTCCGGAGGCGAGCCAGCCGTGAAACAGCCATCACTCATCGACCACTGCTGCAGCAGTTGCACGCACTCTCCCGGTCAGCCGTGCAAGGATCTCATCGACTGCGTCACCCGAGGGCCCCTCTGCCACGATGACCCCAGCTGCAAAGAGCTGCGGGCCGCCCGCCTGGCCGCGGCGCGCCACGGCGGCGAACACAGCGTGCTCTTCATCGGTGCCGGCACCTGCGGGCGCGCGAACGGTGCGATGCATGTCATCGACAAGGCCCGGGCGTTCATCGCCGAGCGCTCCCTGCCTGTGGACATCGTCGAGGTGGGCTGCGTGGGCTTCTGCCAGCGCGAGGTGTTCGTCGACCTGCAGACCGAGGGCGACGTGCGTCTCTCCTACTGCGACATCACTCCCGACAATGTGACCGAGTTGCTCGACGCCCTCTTCGCCAAGAACGACCTTCGCAACCGTTTTCTCTATGGCCGCTACGGCGAAAGCGCAGACTTCGCCGACGTGCCCTCGGTCGACGACACGCCCTTCTTCGAGCGGCAAACGCGCGTAGTGCTCGAGAACTGCGGCCTCATCGACCCGGCTTCCCTTGATGCAGCCCTCGCCGCCGGCGGCTTTGCCGCCGCGGCGCGGGCACTTACCACCATGACCCGCGAAGAGGTGTGCCAGGTGGTCACGGCTTCGGGGCTGCGTGGGCGGGGAGGCGCGGGCTTCCCCACAGGTCAGAAGTGGAAGGTGGCCTTGAGCACCCCGGCCGCCCAGAAATACCTCATCTGCAACGCCGACGAGGGCGACCCCGGGGCCTTCATGGACAGAGCCGTGCTCGAAGGCGATCCGTTCAGAGTCATCGAAGGCATGTTGATCGCCGCGTACGCCATCGGGGCGACCAAAGGCTACGTGTACTGCCGGGCCGAGTACCCGCTCGCTATCGAGCGGTTGAACGGGGCCATCGAGCAGTGCCGCCGAGCCGGATTGCTCGGCGCCGACATCCTCGGCAGCCTGGTCGATTTCGATGTCGTCATAAAACAAGGTGCAGGTGCGTTCGTCTGTGGCGAGGAAACTGCCATTCTCGCCAGCATCGAAGGTGGACGCGGTATGCCCCGGCCACGGCCGCCCTACCCGGCCGTGGCCGGCCTGCATGGCATGCCGACGGTACTCAACAATGTCGAGACGCTGGCGAACGTGTCGGGCATCATCAACAAGGGCGCCGACTGGTTCAAGGCCCTCGGGCTGAACGGCGGCGCGGGCACGAAGGTCTTCGCCCTCAGCGGGCAGGTGAGAAACACGGGCCTGGTGGAAGTCCCAGTGGGTATCGCGCTGCGCGAGGTGGTGTACGACATCGGGGGCGGCGCTCCCGAGGGACACGAGATCAAGGCCGTCCAGATGGGTGGTCCGAGCGGCGGCTGCATCCCAGCGGCATACCTCGACGTGCCGACCGACTACGGCAAGCTGCAAGAACTCGGCGCGATGATGGGCTCCGGCGGCATGGTGGTCATGGACGAACGCAGCTGCATGGTCGACGTGGCCAAGTACTTCATGGAATTCATCCGCAACGAGTCCTGCGGCAAGTGCACTCCCTGCCGCGAAGGCACGACCCGCATGCACGAGATCCTCACCGCGCTCACCGAGCGCCCGGTCGGCGATGAGATGGGCCGGCTGGAACGGTTCCGCGGGCTTCTGCACCTCGAGGAACTCGCCGAGACGATCAAAGACACCTCGCTCTGCGGACTCGGTCAGTCGGCCGCGAACCCGGTGCTGTCGACCTTGCGCTTCTTCCGCGACGAGTACGAGACCCACATCATGGAGGATCTCTGCCCGGCCGGAGTCTGCCAGGGGCTGCGCACCTACTCAGTCGACCAGGCCACCTGCATCGGCTGTATGGCCTGCAAGAAGGCCTGCGCCAACAACGCCATCGTCGGCGAACGCAAGAACGCCCACTACATCATCGTCGACCGATGCGCAGGGTGTGGCGCCTGCGTCGATGCCTGCCCCAAACAATCGATCTCGCTCGTCGCCTAAGAGGTGAGGCAGCCGTGACAATCACCATAGACAACAAAGAGCTCGAGTTCACCCAGGGTGAGACGGTCCTGCAGGTGGCGGCGCGCGCCGGCATCGAGATCCCTCACCTCTGCTCGCTCGACTGGGCCCCGTCGCCCTCCGCGTCGTGCCGCATGTGTGTCGTCGAGGTACAGGGCACCAGCCGGCTGCAGACCAGTTGCACGCTCCTCGCCGCCGACGGCATGAAGGTGCAGACCCACACGCCGCGGCTGCTCAAGGCCCGGCGTACGATCATCGAGCTGATGGTCGCCAATCATCCCCAGGATTGCTTGGTGTGCCACCGCTCAGGCAGCTGCGAACTGGCGACGCTGGCCCAGGAACTGGGCGCCCGGCCCAAGCAATATGTGGGCATGAAGAAAGACCAGTTGCTCGACATCTCCTCGCCTTCCATCTGGCGCGACCCCAACAAGTGCATTCTCTGCGGGCGTTGCGTGACCATGTGCCACCAGATCCAGGGGATTGGGGCGATCGACTTCATCGATCGCGGCTTCCGCACCCAGGTGGCGCCCGGTTTCAGCGCCGGCATCAACGTATCCGGCTGCACCTACTGCGGCCAGTGCGTGCGGGTCTGCCCGACGGGCGCACTGATGGAGCACAGTGAGGTCGACTCGGTGGTCAGGGAACTCGGCGACAGCAACACCGTGGTCGTCGCGCAGGTGGCCCCAGCCGTTCCGGCGACTCTGGCCAACAGCCGCACCCGACCGCCGAGTGTTCCGGCCATGCTCGAGCATCTGGCCGCGGCCCTCAAGCAGATCGGGTTCGCGGCGGTCTTCGACACAGGCTTCTCGGCCGACCTCACGATCATGGAAGAGGCCACCGAGCTTGTGAAGCGCATCGAGAACGGCGGGCCCTTCCCTATGTTCACGAGTTGCTCGCCGGCCTGGGTCAACTACGTCGAGCTGCATCGCCCCGATCTCATACCCAACATGTCTACCTGCAAGTCGCCGCAGCAGATGGCGGGCGCCCTCATCAAGGAGATCTACCCGAGATACGCCGATCTCGAGGGCAAGCGCCTCGTGCTGGTATCGATCATGCCCTGCACGGCCAAGAAGTACGAAGCTCAGGATCTGGGCGACGTCGACTACGTACTCACCACTCGTGAACTCTCCGCGCTGTGGCGGCGGTTCGGTCTCGACTTCGACTCCTACGAGGAGCGGACCCCGCTTGACGCGCCCTTCGCTGAGGCCACGGGGGCGGCCCGTCTGTTCGGGGGCACCGGCGGCGTGATGGAGGCCGCGGTGCGCACCGCGGCCACACTCGTCGGCGGTGAGACCCCTACCGGCCCACTCACCGAAGCCCGCGGGCTCGACGGTCTCAAGAGCTTCTCGGTGGAGGTCAACGGCACTACCCTCAACCTGGGCGTGGTTAGCGGTCTCGGACGGTTGAAACCGGCGCTCGAGGAGGCCCTCGAGGGCATGCATTTCGTCGAGGTCATGTCGTGCCCCGGCGGGTGCGTCAATGGAGGCGGGCAGCCATACGACACCGAATTGGTCGACGTGCGCAAGCGCATGGACCGCATCTACGA
>JAKAHF010000231.1 GCA_021815245.1 Actinomycetes bacterium | reverse complement strand
GTGATCTGCCTCAACCAGTCGTCGGTCGGCCGCTCGAGGATGAACATGCTGACGAAATCGATGCCTGGTTCGAAGAACGGGTAGGTGTCGCGCGTGCCCCAGGAAGGCTTTGTGTACTCGGGCGGATTGGTCAAGACCGAGTCGATCCAGCCGTTGGCGTTCTCATACCAGAGTTCGCACACTCGATGCCAATTGGACGACACCTCCGAACGCGGATGCAAGAATTTGGACGCGCCCTTTCGCACCGGCACCTGCGAAGGCAACACGTGGTAGCTGAAGAACCGGGTCAATCCGGGCTGCCGCATGACCTGTGGCGCGTGTACGTTGACGAACCAATCGTCGCCATCCTCGATGCTCACGCCCTCGGGATAGCGGTGCACCGTGACCCAACGCAAGATGGTTTTGTCTTCGAAGGAAAGGTCGGCGCCGAGGAAGTCCTCGGTGGCCTGCACCGGCACGTTGACCATGACGACCTTGAGCGGCACCACTTCGGGCGTCATGGAGAGAAAGGCCATCTTGGTTTCGCCCTCCGCCGGATGCACATTCTCGTGGATCTTGTAGTTGAAGAGACCATAGGCCTCCGCTCCCGGCGGCGCAGGAACGGCGCGGTAGCTCTGGTAGCTGAAAGGCCGGCTGCGTAGCACCTCGGGTATGTGATAGCGGTAGAACCAGCGCTCGGCAGCCGGCAGGTGGTTCATGTCGGGCAGATGGTGAAAGATGATCGTGCGGATCATGCGGATGCGTCCTTTTCTAGTAGCTGAAGGTCTCGCTGAACGTGCGGTAGGGCTCCGGCGGCCTGGGGATGAACTTCGGTGGCTCGAAGGGACTGTAGCCGTGATACGTGGTCACGCTGGGAGCGTTCGGCTTCGGAAAGCCGGGCACGTCTTCGAGACTGAACCCCGGACCCGCAAGAGCGTCCTCGACCCAGTCGCGGCCGTAGGGAGTGCTGAAGTCCTTGCCGACCCAGAAATGCCAGATCTTCCAGGAGCCGTCTTCGCGGATGAAGTCGATGGCGTAACGGTCCCAGTGCCAGAAAGCCTGCAGCTTGCCCCCGGCCGGCACGGTGACGTAGCCCGGCGAGATCCACACCGCCTTGGCGGTCTCGCGATCGCCGGCGACCTCGATCACCGGCGTGGTCAATGTGTGAAGGAGTTGCACCCCAAAGGGCACGTCGAGGTCGGCAGGCGTCTTCACCTCGGGATAGAGTCCGCGCACCGCCTCGAGGTTGGCCTGGTCGAAGCGCTTGAAGAAGTCTACATAGTAGGCGCGTACGGCCTCGGGGCCCAGGTAGCGACCGTTCAGCACCGCCTCTTCCATTGCCAGGTCTGGCTGCTTGGTGGCCCAGATGGCATCCATCTCCTCGCCATGCCGAGCCGCCTGATGGTAATACTCGTGCCACGAGAAGACGTTCTGAATCTCGAGAGCGTCCCTGACACGCTGCAGATCGTGATTCTGCCTCTCGAGTTGGGCGACGCGCTGTTCCAACTGCGCGAGCTTGTCCGTGGAACCACCGTCGACCATAGGAGCCCTCCCCGAGACTGGATCACAGCGTAGCCCAATGCTGCGCCGACAACGCAGCTTAGCCTTCTTTGACGACGCTGTCGAGCAGGTCGTCGTCAACGAGATGGGGCAATGTGATCCGACCGCCCCCGGGCGGCGCCGAGGCGGCCGCCGGCGATTCATACAGGTCGAGACCGGCTTCGGCCGCCCGCGCCTGGTCGGCGTTCCAAGCCGCCGCCGTATGCATGGCGGCCTCGTTGCGGGCCCACGCCCGCCGGGCCACCCCGCCCATGACATCCCAGTCGACGGCCGAGCGGATGATGGCGTCGACCCGGTCGGATCCGTCGAGTACCAGTGCGAAACCCGTGTTGATCGACCGGCCTATGCCGACACCCCCGCCGTTCGAAGCCACCACCAGGGTCATACCGCGCGCCGCGTTACCCGCCCAGCAGTGAAAGGCCATCTCGGCCATGACGTTCGAACCATCGTGTATGTTGCTCGTCTCGCGGTAAGGCGAATCGGTGCCCGACACGTCGTGATGGTCGCGGCCTATGATGACCGGGCCGATCGTGCGGCGGCGCACGAGGTCGTTGAAAGCAAGAGCGATGCGTACCCGGCCCCCGGCGTCAGAGTACAGAATGCGCGCCTGCGAGCCCACCACCAGATTGTTGCGGCCCGCGTCGCGCACCCAGTTGTAGTTGTCGCGATCCTGCCGGCAGCGTTCCGGATCGATGCAGCTCATGGCCACCTTGTCCGTCGCCGCCAGATCCTTCGGATCGAGCGAGCAGCACACCCAACGGAAAGGTCCGTAGCCCCGGTCGAAGCACATCGGACCCATGATGTGCTCCACATAGCTGGGATAGACGAAGCCCTCCTTCGTGTCGACGCCGTTGGCGGCGACCTCACGCACTCCGGTCTCGAACACCGCTTTGAGGAAACTGTTGCCGTAGTCCCAGAAACGAGTGCCACGCTCGACCATGACACCGATGAACTCGATCTGCCGTTGAAGGGAGCGATCGACCTGACGGCGGTATTCAGCCGGGTCGGAGCTCAGCAGGCGCCGCGAGGCCTCGAATCCAAGCCCCTGCGGCACGTATCCGCCTTCATACGCGGCGTGGCACGAGGTCTGGTCGGAGGCCAGGTCGACGGTGATGCCCCGGTCGACGACGTACTGCCACACGTCGACGATGTTGCCTTGGTAAGCGATGGAGAGCGCCGCGCGCGCGGCGCGGGCTTCAGCCACCCAGGCGAAGACCTGGTCGAGGTCGGCCGAGCTCCGCTGCACCCAGCCCTGCCGCAGCCTCGTCTCGATGCGAGAGGGGTCCACCTCGGCGGTGACGCTGACGGCTCCGGCGATGTCGGCAGCCTTGGGCTGGGCGCCGCTCATGCCGCCGAGGCCCGAGCTCAGGTAGAGCCGACCGGCCAGGTCGTCGCCGGCGCCAAGGCCCAGGTAGAGGCGGCCCGCATTGAGCAGCGTGAGGTAGGTGCCGTGCACGATGCCCTGGGGACCTATGTACATCCAGCCGCCCGCCGTCATCTGGCCGTAATTGGCGACTCCGAGCTGCGCCGCTTCGCGAAAGTCATGGGGGTTGTCGAACTCGCCCACCATGAGGCCGTTGGTGTTGATCACCCGAGGCGCGTCGCGGTGGGTCGGGAACAGACCCACAGGGTGGCCCGACGCCACCACCAGCGTTTGGGTCTCGGTCATCTGCTCCAGGTACTGCCTGACCAACCGGTACTGCATCCAATTCTGAAAGACCTGCCCGGTCTCGCCGTAGGTGACCAACTCGTAGGGATAGAGAGCGACGGCGAAGTCGAGGTTGTTGTCGATGTTGAGTTGCAGGGCCCTCGCCTCGAGAATGCCTTGATACCGGTCGACCGGAAGCGCTTTGATGTTGCCGTCGTCGGTCTTGGGCCTGAATCGGTAGCCATAGATGCGGCCATGCTCACGGAGTTCGGTCAGGAACTCGGGCGCCAACTCTTCGTGAAGCGCGGGCGGCACGTAGCGCAAGGCATTGCGCAGGGCAAGGGCGGTCAGACGGGGTGAGAGCGTGTGCCCGCGGCCGGGGGCGCGGCGGACACCCCGAGCGAACTGCGGCGAAGGCGGCAGTTCGTCAGGGAGCCCTATGATGTGCGCGTTCATCCCACCGATGGCTCGTCTTCGATAAGCCGACTCTCGATCACCTGCTTGACCGAGAAGTCACGTAGTTGCAGATAGTGGCGGATGGTGTCCTCGAAGGCGGCCACCGGCACCAACCCGATCAGCTCACATCCGTCGACGGCTACCCCATAGGCGGCCGCTTCGTTCTTGATCGTCTCGAACACCCGGTGCAACGGAGTCTTCTCATACTGGGTGATGTCGAGCGACACCTGCACCTGCCCTCTGTCCTGCAGGTCGACACCCATGGCCCGCACGTAGCGATAGCCACCGCCCGAGTGGCGCACCGCCTCGGCGATGCGCTTGGCGACCGAGAGGTCTTCGGTGGCCAGGTTGACGTTGAAGGCCACGAGCGGAAAGCGCACACCCACGATCGAGGCTCCCGATCGGGCGTTGAACACCGCCGGTCCGGCATCGGGAGCGCCCGCGGGCGTGTCTATGCGCGCGGCCAGAGCTTCGTATTCGCCTCGGCGCACATCGGGTAGCAGCTCGCGTTCGGGTCTGGTAGCGGCGTCCTGATAGTAGTACACGGGCACACCCTGCTCGCCGATCCATTCGCCCAAACGCCTGGCCAGCGCCACGGCCTCCTCTTTCGTGATGCCCTTGAGTGGCACGAACGGCACCACATCGACCGCGCCCAGCCGCGGATGAGCACCCTGGTGCTGCCGCATGTCGATCGAGGCGAACGCCTCGAGGCAGAGGGCCTGAGTCGCAGCCAAGACCGCGTCAGGCTGGCCCGCGTAGGTCAACACCGACCGATTGTGGTCGGGGTCGGCACTCCAGTCGAGGAGGTCGACCCCAGGGGTTGAACGCACCGCCGCGACCAACCGCTCGAGGACCGCCGGGTCACGGCCTTCACTGACGTTGGGTACGCACTCGATCAGCCGCATGGCGAGCCTCCTCTTTCGGGGCCGCGACCCCGCTCAGCGGCGGTCGCGGCACGCTCATAGGCATCACGAAGGCGCCGTCCGCAGAAGCGGCGCCCCGCCTCACACTTCGTTCGCGAACTCCCGCTTGACCACCAGACGGCCCTCTTTGAAGACGCGCCAAACGGGGTTCATGCCATACCGGTAGGGCACCTCAGCCGCACGAGTCTCTTCGAGGATGAGGATGTCGGCCTTCTTGCCCACCTCGAGGCTGCCCACCTCGTCATCGAGGGCCAGCGCGGCGGCCGCCTCGATGGTGATGGCCCTTATGACTTCCTCGAATGTCATGCGCAGGGCCGAGCAGCCCATCGTGGCCATCAACCAGAGATTCTGAGTCGGACTGGAGCCGGGATTGAGGTCGGTGCTGAGCGCCACCCGGGCGCCCGCGTCGAGAAGGCGACGAGCAGGCGCATAGCCACCCTCGCCAAGGAAGAACGTCGCCCCGGGCAACAGAACGGCGACGGGCACCCGCTTCGGACCGTCTGGGGCGGCAAGCGCGGC